>JBDSWU010000086.1:0-2488 GCA_039926445.1 Saccharimonadales bacterium (SeqCode) | reverse complement strand
CAGGCTTCACGACGTTTCTACAACGGTGTAGTTCGTGACTTCAACACCAAGCGCAAGACTTTTCCAACCAACATTTTCGCCGGCATGTTAGGATTCAATGCTGACAAAGAGTTTTTCGAAGTCGACGAAGCAACAGCTGCCAGCATACAAAACCCTGTCGAAGTTAAGTTTTAGTCTAAGCTAAGGCGCAACCTAGATGTACAAAGACATTGCTGCCAATAAGCGCAAGACCGTCATAATCATGGCGGCCTTTATGGCCTTCACTATTGGAATCATCTGGCTGCTTGACCAGTACTTGGGTGGCAGCACGGGCGTGTTTTACGGCGGAATCATCGGAGCTTTGATTTACGTCGTGATCACCTACTATAGCGGCGCACGTTTAGCTTTGGCAGTTAATGGCGCCAAAGAAATCCAGAAATCCGATAATCCACGGCTATGGCGGATAGTCGAAAATCTGTCTATCACCGATGGTTTACCGATGCCCAAAGTTTATGTTATAGATGACCCGGCAGCCAACGCTTTTGCAACTGGCCGCGACCCTAAGCACTCGGCGGTTTGTGCGACGACTGGCTTGCTCGATATGCTGACAGACACCGAGCTCGAAGGTGTCTTTGCTCACGAACTAGGGCACGTCAAGAACTACGATATCCGTGTCAGTATGGTGGCCTTTGCTATGACGGCTGTGATCTCGCTTCTGGCTGACGTTATTCTGCGTTTGACTTGGTTCCGTAGCGATGACCGCGACAACAACAACCAGGTGATGCTTATCGCTGGTATCGCTGCCGCCATACTAGCACCGCTGATTGCTACCATGATTCAGCTGGCCATCTCACGACAACGCGAGTATTTGGCTGATGCCACCGGCGCTCTGACAACTCGTTATCCAGAAGGCCTAGCTAGCGCACTCGAAAAGATTGGCGCCAGTAGCAGCGCCATGCGCCGCCAGAACACCGCTACCGCCCACCTATTCTTTGCTAGCCCGCTTAAAGGCGGTAGCATAGCTGGCCTATTCAGCACCCACCCACCGATTGCCGATCGGGTGCAACGACTTCGCGGAATGATTGGCGCACAGTAGTCTTAAACTCATCACTATGCCCAGCCCTAAAATACCGGCCAAAACCAAAAAAAATAACAAGCCAGCACACGCCAAAAAGCCGGCAGCGCCAGTTCAGCGGAGTCGACCACGTCGTCTAAAGTCAGCTCGATACACCAGTTTCAAGCTAAGTAAGCGCATCCGCCATCCAATGAAATTGCCAAGTGTCTGGAAGCTGACGCGCCAGACAGCCAAATTGCTTTGGCGACACAAGCGCTTATTTGTCGGTATCACACTCATCTACGCCGTTTTTAATCTTATTTTTGTACAGGGGCTATCCGGGTCGACTGACCTGACCAGCCTTAAAGCTAGTTTGCAAGAAGTATTTGGTGGAGGCAGTGCGATTAGCGCTAGCCTAACAATATTTGCGGTGCTGCTAACATCATCAAGTAGCGGGCAGGCCGACACAACCGGCGGTTATCAATTATTCCTGATATTGATCGTCAGTCTGGCGGTAATCTGGGCTCTGCGTGAAACGCTGGCCGGTGTCCGCGTCCGGGTTCGCGACGCCTACTACCGTGGTATGTACCCACTAGTGCCTTTCATCTTGGTGCTAGCAGTTATCGGGCTGCAAACTATACCCTTGGCGGTCGGCGGATCGTTATACAGTATCGTCGTCAGCAACGGTATCGCTGTCTACGCCGCCGAGAAGTTTTTATGGGCGCTGTTGTTCGGGCTGTGCGCTTTGTTGAGTATCTATATGATTAGTTCATCGGTGTTTGCGCTGTACATTGTGACGTTGCCCGATATGACTCCAATGCGAGCGTTACGGACCGCCCGCGAACTGGTGCGACATCGCCGCTGGACGGTGTTGCGCAAAGTTTTGGTGCTACCATTTCTACTGTTAGTCATGGCAGCCGCGATCATGCTGCCGGTCATATTGTTGGTGACGCCAGCTGCGCAGTGGGTCTTCTACTTGCTGACAATGTTTGCAACTGTGGTCGTGCACGTCTATCTGTACAGCCTGTACCGGGAACTGCTGCATGACTAAAGCTGATGCATCCGAACGCATAGCTAAGCTCCGCGACCTTATCAACGACTACCGTTATCACTACCATGTTCTGGACGAATCGACTATGAGCGAAGCCGCCGCTGACAGCTTGAAGCATGAGTTATCACTATTGGAAGCTGACTTTCCTGAACTCGTGACACCGGACTCACCAACCCAACGCGTTGCCGGTCAGCCGCTAGCCAAGTTTAGCCAAATCCGCCATAGTTCGCGGATGTTGAGCCTAAACGATGTCTTTAACCCCGAGGAAGTCCAGGCATGGGTCGATCGGCTAGTAAAACTTGAGCCCCAAGCGACCCTAGAATATTTCGCCGATATCAAAATGGATGGTTTGGCCTGCGCGCTGGTGTACCAGGATGGCGTGCTACACCAGGCGATTACGCGCG
>JBDSWU010000085.1:0-6090 GCA_039926445.1 Saccharimonadales bacterium (SeqCode) | reverse complement strand
CCCCAATTCGCAGCAAGTTGTACCGGTGGCAGTTTTCTAGGATTCCCAACCTGGTACAAGTATCTGCCTGGCGCGATCGATTCAGTTAATCACGCCTGTACGCCAAAAATTGCGGCCGTTAATGATGTTTGGCTGATCGTCGCGGCTATCATCGAAATATTGCTCCGGATTGCCGGCATTGCGGCTGTAGTTTATCTGATGTATGGCGGATTTACATATATCACTAGCCAGGGCGAGCCGGACAAGACCAACAAGGCCAAGATGACTATTATCAACGCACTTGGCGGTCTGCTGATAGCCGTCATGGCGACCTTCCTGGTGGCCTTTATTGCGCGGAGTATCACCTGATGGCGGTTTTTGGCGCACTTGCCGTTCAAGTGTTTTGGGCCGTGACCGCCAACTGCGGTGTCCAGACTAACCGTACCGTTCTGCAGTGTGAAACCGGCTTGCCACAAGTAGCTGCCGGCAACAGCCAAATCCAGCAGATACTAAAGATCGTCTTTGCGGTTCTGGCTGCCCTGTCGGTGTTGATGATTGTTATCGCGGGCTTTCGCTACACCATCGCCCAAGGCAACCCACAGGAGGTCAGTAAGGCTCGCAACACGATTGTCTATTCGCTGATTGGTTTGGTGGTGGCGCTGGCTGCCGAAGTTATCGTAGCTTTTGTATTGGGTAAAGTCTGATGCGTAGGCTTCTAGGTGTCATTGCCCTGTTGGCGATTGCAGCTTTACCGTTTTTTGTGACCAGCCGTGTGGCGGCCGTCGATATATTCAACAATTGTTCTAGCGGGGCTACCGTTAATCAGGCTGGAGGTTGCTCGGATTGTAACACCAAGGCCACCAGCACAACTGTCTGTAAGGAAATTGCCGCCCAGAACGCCGATGGCAGCAACCCAGTTATCAAGGTCATAAAGATAATTATAAATGTCGTCTCGTTCGTTGCGGGAGTGGCCGCGGTTATTGGGTTGGCAGTTTCAGCCCTGAGAATGATCCTTGCCAGCGGTGACAGCAATGCCATCACCAGCGCCCGCAGCGGTATGATCTACTCACTGGTCGGCATCGCTATCGTTGTCTTTGCTCAAGTAATTGTCAGATATGTATTGAAAGCGGTAAACTAAACATATGAAAAAACTACTACTCGTTATATCACTGGTCATTGGCCTAGCTGCTGTCAGTCTAGCCCCGGCCACAGTGCTGGCCGCACCCAATCTAAGCACTACTGCGGCTTGTGCCGGCCTAACGCAGATTGATGCCAGCCAGGACTGTAGCACTGGTGGACAAAACGGGCTAACCGGAATTGTCTCGGCGGCTGTCAAGATTTTGAGTTATATCGTCGGTATAGCGGCCATCATCATGGTAATCGTTGCGGGGCTGAAATATATCGCGTCGGGTGGTGACTCGGGCAAGATCTCGTCGGCCAAGAACACATTAGTGTATGCCTTGATCGGTTTGGCGATTGCGGCCCTGGCGCAGTTCCTGGTGCATTTCGTTCTGTCGGAGTCTACTAAGTCCGTTTCGAGGACTCCGGCTGACAGTTTCAGTAGTTTACGCGTGCCCGAGCTGGGTTGATGTCGCTTCCCTGTTGTGATATAAGTTAACTAACAATAATGAAAGGTTCGAAAACATGATTCAAAAAATTAAAAGCTTTTTCCTCGTCGCCGCCACCGTGCTAGCGTTCGGCGCCCCAGCACTAGTGCCAGCAGCTGCTTCAGCTGCCTGCCAGGCCGGTAACGATATCCAGTCAAATCTAGCCAAAGGCATAGATGGCGCCACAGGCATAGCTGGTTCTTGTGGTGATGTCAGTGACGGTGGTACCGGCAGCCTGCAAGCTGTTGCCAAGAAGGTTGTAAACATCTTCTCAGTCATCGTTGGTATCGTGGCTGTGATCTTCGTCATCTACGGTGGCTTCCGCTACATCACATCTGGTGGTGATAGTGGTAGCGTTGGCAATGCCAAGAACACCTTGATCTACGCCCTAGTCGGCCTGGTCATTGTTGCTCTAGCTCAGGTCATCGTGCACTACGTGCTCAGCACCGCTACTGGCGCAGCTGGCGCATAGTCTAGTTTGACTCAGGTTACCTAAGTCCCCGCTCCGGCGGGGATTTTTAGTTGTTGTTGGACAGCTGCTGATACATACGAAAAACCTCCGCGCTAGTGGCGGAGGTTTTTACTGCAAGCCGAGCTTGTCTAAAAGACCTGGATCTTTTTGACCGTGTCCTGTTGGACCTTGCCGAAGCTGATGGTTAGGACACCGTCCTTGAGCATAGCTTCGATCTCTTCTTCTTTGACTGGAACTGGCAAAGCGATAGTGCGTGAGAACTCGCCCCAGTAACACTCCTGCAAAAAGTAATTTTCAACGCCTTCCTCGGCGCCGCTGCTGAGCGTGCCTCGGATAGTCAGCTGGTTGTCGCTGATGCTGACGTCGAGGTCGTTCTTGTTGACGCCGGCGGTACGGGCCTTTACGACCAGTTTTTCGCGGGTTTCATAAACATCGACAGCTAGTTGGCCGGGGACACTGTCGTCCTCGTCCCATTCGTCTTCTACGGTTGGCGAGGCGGCCTGAGCTTGTGCCTGGTCGACCTGTGGAACTGACATGTCGTCATCTCCCAAAAATGCTGCGGTTAGTTCGTCCTCTTCTAGTAAGAGATCGTCATCGCGGTTGCGTCGCGCCATTGTGTACCCTCCATAATGTCTTAGAAATTGAAAAAAGTTAATCCAAATTTCAGATATTGATAACCAGATTTGCTTTTTTGTCTTGACAGCAGTATAGCTTAGTACTGAAGATGTTAGCAATCCTTTTATCCTTATTTACAACACATTAAACACAACGCCCATGAGTATTATCGATTCCCTGCTCCAAACGATCGCACCCCACACCTGTATTGGCTGTCAAACAGAGGGCAGTTTGTTGTGCGCTGACTGTACCACCGGCCTGCCTGATAGCCCGCCAGAGTGCTACTTCTGTCATCAGCCACGCCCCGACTGTCAGACTTGCGCCAGCTGCTTCAGCCGCGCCGGCCTGCATCAGGTGGTAGTGTGCACGCTGTACGCCGGAATCGCCAAGGATCTGGTCTGGAGGTTGAAGTTCGGCGGAGCACAAGCTGCTGCTGGAGCTCTGGTTTTGGCTATCCCTGCCCTGAATTCGCCCAATTTGTTGATAATCCCAGTGCCGACTGCAACCGGCAGGGTTCGGCGCCGCGGATACGACCAGGCTGCACTGCTGGCCCAGTACCTAGCCCGCCGCGAGCGCCTGGCCTATGTCCCGTGTCTGCGCCGCCAGGGTCAAAGCCACCAGGTTGGCGCCAACCGCAAAGCGCGGCTGGTACAACTACGCGATGCTTTCTCCGTCGTCCGCCCAGAGAGGGTTCGAGGCAACAGTATTTTGATAGTAGATGACGTGATTACTACCGGTTCGACATTTGAGGCGGCAGCACGGGCGCTTTACGCAGCCGGCGCCGCCCAGGTTTCGGCCCTGGCCTTCGCCCGCTCCGAATAGTGACATGACCTCCCAAATGTTTAGTTCGAAAGAGCTCTGTTCAGATCGCTATCAAACGTCAATACGCCGTCTTTGCCACCGGTCACACATAGTAGACAGTCTGCATAATCAAGTTTCGGGTTTTGCCCATAGAGTTGCAGCGCTCGGACGCTGGTATCAGCAACTAAGATCTGGGGGGTGGCGACTAAAGTAGCCACAGCCAGAGCGACGTCTGCACGTGTCATTTTGTACGCATGAAACTCAAGCACGAAGCATAGTTCAACTAGTACTGCGTCCAATATATAAAACTCATTCTGCCCACCACGCTGTATCTCTGCTATCGCCTGTGCCGCTAGTTTGCGGTCGTCACCAGTAATGATCCGGACCAGAACATTGGTGTCGATGTACTTCATATATTTTTGGAGGCTCCGCCGGCTACGCTACTGCGCACCGCCAGCTTTAATTCAGACTCTGTTAAGGGCCGTTTCGCACTGTGTTTGCCCCAAAACTGCTGCATGGCTTCGGCTAAATCTGGCTGTGGTGAGAGTATTATCTTGCCACCGCGTAACTCCGCTAAAAGTACGCGGTTCTGGGCTAGTTGGAGAAGGTTGACGTACTCACTAGGCAGAGTAATTTGATTCTTACTGGTTATAGTTACATTCTTTGTGATCATGTAAGGAGTATACATCCTCCTTACATTTTAGTCAAGTTGCTCGGCTACAAAAAAAGTCTCTCGCGAGAGAGACTTTTAAATATGAGCTACTTGGCGGAGAGGGAGGGATTCGAACCCTCGCTGGAACTTGCGCCCCACTAACGATTTAGCAAACCGTCCCCTTCAGCCACTTGGGTACCTCTCCGTATTTGCTCATCACAGTCTAACGTATTTAACAGATAGAATCTAGTTAAAATTAGTCTTATTTATTTGGCGGAGGGGGTGGGATTCGAACCCACGGTACCATTGCTGGCACGACGGTTTTCAAGACCGTTTCCATCGACCACTCGGACACCCCTCCCCGGGTGCAAACTGCTAGGAACAGGGGTGATTATAACAGCAAGTGCCGTTACTTGGCTAGCCTTGATCAGATGCGGTACAATAACGCTTATGATGTTAGCGTCGCGGTCAAGCCGCCAATCCGGAGACAACTAGTGGAGGAAGCCGATTTCGGTGCACCGCAGACTCGCCCGACTGAGGCCCATGAGCCGATCAGCTGGACGGCTTCAGAGTTTATCGCCCACGACAAAGACAGCAACTGGTACGTTATGTTGGGTCTGAGCACTGTAATTGTCGCCGGCATTATCTACCTGCTGACGAGAGATATAATTGCTACTGGATTCGTGCTATTTGTGGCTTCGCTATTTGGGGTTTACGCTGGGCGCCAACCGCGGCAACTGCCCTACCAGCTCAGCAACCATGGCCTGCGTATCGGCAGTCGACACTACGAGCTGCGGCAGTTCCGGTCATTTTCGGTGGTACCCGAGGGGGCATTCTCGAGCATTGTGCTGATGCCGCTGCAACGCTTTTCTCCTATGACAACGATATATTACGCGCCGCAGGACGAAGATCGGATTATAGACGTGCTAGCCGCCGAATTGCCTTTCGTCGAGCACAAACACGATGTTATTGAGCGATTCATGCACCGTATTCGATTCTAGTTTTAGTTCAGATAATTCCTTAATCAAAAAAGCCGCCCTCTGTGGGGCGGCGTCTGGACATGAGGTGAGGTTCTAGCGGAATGAGCGGTTACTGCGTTCCTTGCGGTACAGTTTGCGCTCCATCCGGGCAATGAAGTCCCGGCGATGCTCGCGGTTGTCGCGGGCCTCTAGTTGATCCATGATTTGTGCTGCTTCGTCGCTCGACATACTCGAACCTTCCTTTATGTTTGTAAGCCTTATTATCGAGCTTATGTCTATGAAATAACTGTAAGTTTTCTTACATGGTGGATAAGCTGTGTGTAATTGCTATGATGGGTTATATGAATCCGTTGCCACGCATCATAAAGTCGATCGATCGCTTTCAGAAGCGCTTTAGACTGACGGCCTTTATCTATGCGGTCATCAAGAAATATGGTGAGGACCAGGCCGGCTACCAGGCGGCGCTCCTGACCTACTACGCCTTCCTGTCGCTCTTCCCTCTACTGCTGGTGCTAACGACAGTCACTAGCCTGCTGGCCGGCAGCCACCCGGAGTTACAGCAGCGCATCTTGCATGGCATCACCGACTACATACCTTCACTTGGTGATCAATTGGCCAATCATATCACTGCCCCGCGCTCCTCTGGTCTGTTGTTGGCTGTCGGTTTATTGTTTGCTCTTTACGGTGCCAGGGGGGTGGCTGACGCCTTTCGTAACGGCGTTAATCACCTGTGGCGAGTGCCAATTACGCAGCGCGATGGATTCCCCAAGTCGATTGGAGTAAGCTTGCTGACAATTACCAGTGGTGGTATCGGGCTGATAGCGGCCTCACTGGTTAGCGGCTATGCCCTGGCAGCCGGTCATGGTGTAGCATTCTGGGCACTGTCACTACTAATCAATGTGGCTGTTCTGTTCGGGTTGTTCTGCTGGCTGCTCAATCTTAATCTGCCGCATCACGTCAAAGTTCGAGAAGTTCGCTCCGGCG
>JBDSWU010000084.1:0-4744 GCA_039926445.1 Saccharimonadales bacterium (SeqCode) | reverse complement strand
GTGTTGCCAAGTCTTTGGCAATGACGTTGCAATCAATATAATCCTTCATCTATAACCTGCCCTTCTAACTATCTTTGATAATGAAAGTGGGTAAGCCCTCCAAGGACTTACCCACTAGTATACTCATCTATTGGCTTCGACTAAAACGCCGGCCGTTGGATGTCCCTAGAACTTGTCAGGGAACTGAGCAACGATGCCGCCAGCAAGTGCGCTGAAGATAGCTTCAATGTGCTTGTTTGCTGCGGTTAGGTCAGTCTGTTCCTTGGCGTAATCCTTGTTGACGTGATCATCAATGATGGCGGCCGTCTGGGTGACGTGGTCACTCAGGAGAGTGTACAGAGTCTTTTCTGGTAGGTTTGGGTTAGCCTTGGCCAGGTAAGCGCTTAGTGGCTTGGTGTAGTTTGTGTCAATGCTGGTTAGAGCTGCTTGCTTGCCAGCGTCATCGCCCTTTGAAGAGGCAACAGCGTAGTTAACAAACTCATCAAGGTGGAGCTTCCAGACACTGTTAAAGGTGCTTTCGGCATCCTTGCCGTAGACACTTCCAACTGCAGCACCGATGTCGGTACCGTTAGTGTATAGAGCGGCAGCTGTCGCGGCAGCGCCTGGTGAACCGTCTAGCGTCTGACCGACGGCTGAAGCAGTCAATGACATGTGCTCAAGGCCGAGTGTTACTAGATCAGCACGTAGATCTGAAGCCTTGGTTGATACAGCTACTGACGACTTACTGTCCATCTTGTCTGTCGATTTGCTTGTGTCCATAACTCGGCCAACAGCAAAGCCGATAACCAATCCTACTACAAGCATGATGGCGATCAAGCCAACGTTGCCCTTTTCATCTTTAGTTACTTTCATACGTATGTCCTTCGGCTCCGGAGAGCACAATTAATTGATTTGTGTATTTCATTAAACTACTTAACTATTATTTATGCAAGCGATTATTTTACTTTATATGAAACAGCACTGTTAGCCACCTTGTTACAACTACTTTTCGCCGTTAACAATAATCGCAGTGAGTACTTTTTGATAAGTCATCATGTCGTCCTGAGTCAGACCGTCAAGTAGTGTGTCGAGCATTTTGCTAAGGTTTGATTCGACCATCTTGATATATTTCTTGCCTGCAGGCGTAGTTGTTAGCAACTTAGCTCGTGCATCAAACTGATTCGTAACAGATATGATGAAGCCGCGATTCTGCAATTCTCGTGTCATCATCGTAACTAGTGGCGGCTTGACCTGAAGCTGCTTAGCAACATCTGTCTGGCGTATACCATCACGCGATTCCAGGATAATACCGAGCATTGCCCAATAAGTTGGCGTCAGTTCATAACCAGACAGAACCTCAACAACTTTCTGTCGAAGCAGACGGTAGGCACGTGTCTGGGTGGTCCCTGTGATGTATGTATGAAGCTGCATTTTGTGTATAGTGTTATACTTCCATTAGTTAACTTACTTAACGTATACTACAGCGGAGGCGCTAATATGTCAAAAAATCAATCTGTTCAGGGTACAACACAATCTCAATTAAATTTGTCAACGGCCGAACGAATTAGCCTGTACGCCGCGTGGGGTGCCAGCCTGACAACCAGCCTACTGGCCATACTCGTCTGGGGGCGCAACAACCAGTGGCAATTGTCGTTCGACGCCTACGTTATTTTCCCCCTGCTCGGCCTGTTAGCCTTCAGTCTGATGTGGAGTCACTACCTGGCAGCTTTCGTTAGGCGACGGCTTGGTGTAGCTCCTCCTGTGCTATCACACTATTTTGAAAGCACCAGCATCGTAGTACTCGGTCTACTCTTCCTGCATCCTGGCCTGCTTATATTGCAACGGTTCCGTGATGGCTACGGTCTACCGCCACACAGCTATTACAGTTACGTGGCTCCGGGTCTGGGCTGGGTAACACTGCTGGGCACAGTGTCTTGGCTCGCTTTTATGGCTTACGAGTTCCGCCGTATATTTGCCGATAAAAGCTGGTGGAAGTACATACCAATAGCCGGTGACGTCGCCATGCTAGCAATTGCCTACCACGGGCTGCGCCTAGGCAGCCAGCTTCAGACTGGATGGTATAAGTTTGTATGGCTAAGTTACGCTGTTGCTCTGGTATTTATACTGGCCTACAACTACTTCGAAAAATTCGAGCAGCACGCCCAAACAAAAAGCCCGGTCTAGCCGAGCTTTTTGCAACAATCTGTGGTTACAGCTTCTTTAGTAAACGATCAATTTTGAGTATGCTTTGATTGCCAGTAAAGGCAAGTTCAAAGGTCAAGCCATTGGAACTTTTCACGCTGTGCGCTCCTTGCAATTTTTGTTTTGTAAATTTTTGTTTGTGATCACGAACACTATTTATTATACATGGATTTGCTTTTTTGTCAATGTATAGTTTTGATTGTGTTCGTTTTTGAGACCTATCTCAATATTATGCTTATGCTTAGCCGGAGGCAATAGAGACTGCTATTTTTGTGTTGTGTTTTTTTCTACATGGCCAGTGTACCAAAACAAGCCTATCGCCAATACAAAAAGTATTAGCGAGAAAGTCACCATTGCTGGGTGCACCTGATGCCGCGGTGGCAAGCTAGCAGTTGCTGTCTGTACTCCCGTACTGCGCAGGGGGATTGTTGAATTCGCCAGCGAGTTCGGCACCAGTGGCACACCACTGGTGCTGTCCAAAGACGATCCGCTGATTACCGGTTGAATTGTCGACGGCGTACCACCGTCAAAGCCGCCAGTTCCAGCCGGTGCCTGCAATCCAGGGTTGTTGGTCGGCTGTGCCCCGCCGTTATTGGTTGTCGTAGATAGTGATCCGTTGGATGCCATGTGACTATTGTATGCTATGTCCAACAAAACACATACTCAGGATCTGACCCTGCAAGTTAGCCTAGCCAACATGGGTATGACGAGCTCTGGGACAAAGCTAGTGGAATTACGTCAAATGCTTAATAATGTTTCGTAGACCATATGCGTAGAACTCTGCATCATTCGGATACTGTACTGAGCGTTGTTGCCGGCTTGTTGTATTGCTCGTGGCCATTAGGCTATTGGCTAAATCCAAGAGTCGCCAACCACAGTTTGGCCAGTGGTTTTGAAGCGCTTGATCAGCCTTATAACTGGCTATTCGTGACTACGGATATTGTTAGTAGCCTACTCCTGATTATCGTCTGCATGCTGCTGTGGGAAAAATACCGAAACAGTCAATCTGTGCGCCTCATAAAAGTCTGCTTGGCTTCGTTCGTTCTGTTTGCAGCTGGCACGATTATCGACGCACTGACACCCGAACACTGCGTGCCAAACCTGATGCGCTGTGCTAGTTTCACTCACGATCACTTCCTATTAGTCCATGGCGTTTTCAGTATCACAGCTTCGATTTTCTTGTTTTTTGGGTTGTGCATTGTCTGGCTCCACCGACGCCGTGAGTTAGTGCTCGTGGTGATGCTTTTAGGCTACATTATATTCGGAGCAATCAGCCTGATCGAAGCACTAACGCCAAGTCAAAACAGTAATTGGTCTGAAAATTACTACATAACTTTATGCAGCATTTGGATCGCTCTCATCCCGTACGCTATCTCCCAGATTGCCAACCGGGAATTCAAATACCTCAGTCGGCCTGCCGATTAAACGGTACATAATAAACTGGCTAAGCCGAGTGGCTACGCCGGAACTAGACCAATAACAGTAGAATTCCCACTGTGACCCCAGCTATGCCGATTGCTTTTTGTGAGGTAAGCTCGTCCTTGAATAACAGAACCGCAAGCACCGTAACGAGCGAGATAGAGCCAGCATTTATTGCATTCACATAGCCTACGTTAGGCGCCAAGCGTATTGCTTCAAACTGCACTAGATTGAAAAGAGCAGAGAATATGCCTGTGCCTAACAGTAAAAGCCAATGTGGCGTCGTGATGTTTTGGAGTTTCTTGCGGCCCATCTTATTGGCAGAAACTATGCAGATCGTTACCAGCGCATAGAGATAAATTAAGAATGCGTAGGTAGCTACGCCATGAGAAAAAAGATATTTAGATGACAGCGACAGCATACCCCAAGCAAAGAAAGAACCAAGTGATAGCCAGATCCATTTGTTATCTTTGACGTGTCTTGCAGATTTTCGATTAACCAGTATTAGTGCCGAGAACGCCACAATAAGTAAGATTGCTATTGCTTTACGCCAAGTCAATCCCTGATTTAGAAATACTACTGCCACTATGGTCGTGAACAGTACATAGCTCTTTGATAACACCAAGCTATACCCAGGATTTGGGGCAATTTCAATAGCTTTTAAAGACATAGTGTTGCCACCATAAGCGAATACGACAGCCGTCACGACAAGCATCACTAAATGCCAGGCAGTTATAGAAAACTTGGTATTAGATGATGTACCGATAATGACGTATGCAATCAAGGGTATCGCAAACATAGCAAGATTAGTGAGCGCAGTTGGTATTTTAACGAGTGATGATTTTCGAACACACAGATACAAGGCAACGGATGAGAAAAACATCAATAAGCTGTACGCAATCCAGTTCATGGCTATTTATTTACCCTTGATTGAATATCCGCCGTCTGCCAAGAAATCCGTACCTGTTATATAGCTTGCTTCATCTGATGCAAGAAACAAAACAAGTGGGGCAATCTCCTCAGGTTCAGATATGCGCCCAAGAATTGTGCCGTCATTGATGCGCCTAAATGTTTCTTCGTTCCAGTCATGCACTTGGTCGGTCTTAACATAGCCAGGGGAAACTGTATTAAATCGGATGTTAGG
>JBDSWU010000083.1:0-1777 GCA_039926445.1 Saccharimonadales bacterium (SeqCode) | reverse complement strand
TCGACCGCCGGTTGACCTAACATTTGCCAACAGAGGAGTGCCGATCACTAATGATAGTAAGAGCCCAGCCATGGGTGGTGTTTTTGGTGGTAGCAACTGCATCACCGCCGCTACCATGATGCCATCGGGCTCGAGGAGTCAGCCATCAGGGATACTCAATCTGCAGACTTTACTTGTGTCAGCAGATTCGGCATTTAATTACACCGGTAATTTGCAGCTCAAAAACAACCCTGGTAAACAGGTTGACCCTGACAAATCAAAAGCCGTCTACGTCACCGGCGATGTCTATATCTCTGATAACATTACTTACAATACAGCCGGCTGGTCCATAGATAGTCTTCCGTCGTTTGTTTTGTCGGTGACGGGCAACATTTATATAGATGCTTCAGTCACGCGCCTGGACGGCACATATTTTGCTCAGAAGAACAGCGGTGGTGGCGGTGGCAACATCTACACTTGCAGCAACGGCTTTACGCCGATCGCTAAGGGCTCACTGTTCAGTAACTGTAATAGGCAACTAACAGTGGTTGGCAGCTTTGTGGCTGACAAGATTAATTTCCTCAGAACCTTCGGCTCGCTGCGTGATGAGTCGACTGGCCCCAACGTTAACTGCTCAAACGCTGCAGGTCGTAGTTCTACTCGTCCAACCTGTGCGGCTGAAGTATTTGAGTTCAGTCCAGAGCTCTACCTGCAGCGGCCAGCCGCTGCGTCTACGGGGGGCGACGCCGTGCAATTTGATGCTATTACCAGTTTGCCGCCTGTGCTATGATAACCATAAGGATTTAATAGAAATATGGGTGGGACCACAGCGATGCACAACGGTGAAGGCGGAAACGCTTATGCTACAATTGGAGTCAGACTATGAGTGCATTACTTAGCGGCATTTCTGACTTTTTTGGACTGGATATCGGTACCAGCGGTATTAGACTGGTGCAGCTTAAGGGTGGCAACCCCGGGACGCTGGTTAAGTATGCCTACATACCGATAGACCCTAACCTTGCTGCCAGTGATTCCAAAGCAGATCAGAAAAAACTGGCTGATGCTGTCAGCCAGCTTGTAGGCCAAGCCAATGTTACGACTCGAAATGTTGCGGTCGGCATACCCTCAGCACGAGTCTTCACAACTGTAGCTGATGTTGATCGTTTGCCGGCTAACGAAATGGCTCAAGCTATTCAGTTCCAGGCCGATGCTCTTATCCCAACCCCGATGGCCGAGTCCAAGATTGACTGGGCACTGCTAGGTGACTCACCGGCCGACAAGACCAAGCAGGAAATACTACTCAGTAGCGTCCCTAATGGCTTTATAGAAGAAAGATTGGATATGCTGGAAGGTATCGGCCTGAATGTCATAGCCTTTGAGCCCGATAACCTAGCTATGGCGCGGTCACTGCTGCCGGTCGAGCCTACCTCAGCTGGGCAACTAGTGCTAGATGTCGGTGGTCGATCGACTGATCTGGTGGTCAGCTTCAATGGTGTGCCACACCTAACTAGGGCAATCCCAACTGGAGTTGAAGCTATTGTGCGTGCTGCGTCGCAGAACCTCAATATCGACCTCAAGCAGGCCGATCAATTCGTCAACAAGTTTGGCTTGAGTAAAGACAAACTAGAAGGGCAGGTCTACCAAGCGATTAGCGGTACTATCGAGCTACTATCGGCTGAAGTTGAGAAGTCTATCAAGTTTTTTCAGGCTCGTTATACCGATGTTAAAATTGAGCGCATCATTGTCACAGGCGGCGCCTCAGTCATTCCTGAATTCCCGCTGTACTTGGCTAATAAGT
>JBDSWU010000082.1:0-7381 GCA_039926445.1 Saccharimonadales bacterium (SeqCode) | reverse complement strand
AATGAGGCGGGAAATTAGCCATGGCCTCGTACCTTGTAGCTGTGCAATCTGCCAGGCGTGGCTTGGCTCGCGGACTCGGCGTTATGATCGTCGTTGCTATCGCCGCCGGCCTAGCTTTCGCGCACAGCAGCGGAGTGGCGCTACGTCGAGTGCAGACGGGCAGCATGGCGCCAACTTTCGTCGCCGGCGACGCAGTTATCGTCCGACGCGTCGAACCTTCGCAACAGCTGACAGTCGGTGATATCATCAGCTTTCGGTCTTCAGTCGATCGGCGGCTGATTTTGAGTCACCGGGTCGTGAGCATACAAGGCGAGCGGCTGGTAACTCAGGGTGATGCCAACCAGCGTCACGACCTAGCCATCGACCGGCGGCAAGTAATCGGCCTGGTAGCTGCCCGGGCGCCCGGCCTTGGCCGATGGCTAGACCGCCTGCAAACTCCCATCGGTTTGGCGCTGGCTGTCTACCTGCCAGCTGTTTTAATACTGGCCGATCAGCTGCGTCGCCTAGCTAGCGTCTATCGCCCAGCGCACTATCGGCTATACGGCCGACGCACGGTGTTGTAAACTAGAGCTATGCCGCGACCACCCAAGAAGCCAGCCATGCCCAACACCTACGCTTTCATAGATAGTCAGAATCTAAATCTAGGTACTCAGCGCATGGGATGGAAACTGGACTGGCGCAAGTTTCGCAAGCATCTAGAGACCGAGTATGGCGTCACGAAAGCCTTCATGTTCATAGGCTACATGACTGAAAACGAGCAGCTATACGAATATATGCACGAGTTAGGTTTTCTAATTGTGCTCAAGCCGACACTCGACATTACCGCCACTCATCTAGACGAGGCCCAGCTGGCAGCCGAAACCCCAGACCAAAAAACCAAGCGCGAAGCCGACGAAAAAGAAAAACCAGCCGTTAAGGGCAATATCGACGCCGATCTTGTGCTGGTGGCCATGAAAGAATTTCCTAACTACGACAAGGCAGTCATCGTCAGCGGCGACGGCGACTTCTTTGCTCTAGTTGAGTACCTTGAGGAGCAGGGCAAACTGGGTTGCATACTGACCCCAAACTGGCAATATTCCAGCTTACTCAAGGGTTTCGACGATAAAATCGTACGCCTCGATCAGTCTCGACGACAGCTTACCTACCACGACCGCAAAAAGAAATCCTAGTCGATCTGTCGTGACTGTCAGAAATCTTACTAAGGCTTACCGACGGACTTGCTACACTAGCAAAACCGAAGGGGGCTACCTATGAACATTACCAAGTACGTGCACTCTTGTCTGTTGGTCGAGACACCGGAGCGCGTCGCACTGTTCGACCCAGGCGAGATGAGTCAAACGGCCTTGCCGATTGACCAAATAGAGCGTCTCGATGATCTGATTATCACACACGCTCACCCTGACCACTATTGCCTAGATGTCATCCAACAGTTGGTGGCCAAGTTCCGTGGCCTGGTCATAACTGCTCCAGCCGAAGTCGTAGCTATGCTTGGTCGCGAGGGTATCGTCGCAAGCGACCGGCCGACGGCCGGTATAGAATTTTTCGACTCGCCACATGAGAGCGTCCAGCCACTTTACCCGCAGCCTGATCAAATCGGTGTCCACTATCTGGACTATCTGACCCACCCAGGTGATAGTCACAGTTTCGCCGAGACTAAATGCATTCTTGCGCTGCCCATTACTGCACCATGTGGCAGTGTGATTAGGGCGCTTAATCTAGCTTTGGAGCTAAAACCGCAGTATGTTGTCCCGATTCACGACTGGCACTGGCGTGACGAAGCCCGGCTAAGCACCTACGAAAACTTCGAAAAAATCCTCGGAGCCCAGGGTATCGGATTTCTAAAGCCGGAAACTGGTGTCGCTCTCGCTCTCGATATCTAGACGATAACCATAAGCTTGACAAAACGTATATGTTTTGCTAGTATATGTTTCGAAGGTCATAATATCGACATTCAAACAAACATATGAAAAATCAGAATAAAAACATACAAACTATTAGCCGCAATATCGGCTTATTGCTTATGACAGCTGCCGCCACCGTTGGCATGGTTGAGGTCCCTGAGCAGCACAGCAGCCGGGTTGTAACTAACTCTCAGCCGGTCTTTGCGTTTGCCAGTCAGACTATTGGCGGGGAAGATGTCAATCCGCTCCGTCGGGAAAAAGAAGAGCATGGCGCGCATTATTCTACCTACAGCACTACTCAGCGCACAGCCGCCCGAGCTGGACGCATATAGCTTGACAATATAAACATAACCTGATACAATACCATTATGATACGACCAGAAGACACCCCCGAATATAAAACAGGCAGTAAGCGTGAATTACCTCGCAAGCAGCCAAATATTGCGTTAGACCTGACAGGTACCAAGCTACCTGAACACGGCTCTGAACTCCGTGTAACACCCCGTGGGAAAATAGCCCTTGGCGCAGCTGCAGTTGCTTTAGTCGGCGGTATTTCGGCCGGTGGAGCATGGGTCGCTGATAGAGCGATGAATAAGACTGGTCACTTTCAGGAAGAGCAGCAGCAGCGACAGGTTCCTCAGGTAGTACGCGAGCAGATGGATCAACCACCAGCCATAAGTCCTACCTCAACTGAGTTATCAAGTCCTGCAGAGGACCAAACGGCTATCGTTTATGACCCTGCGTCAGGCGCGATTCAGACCGTACCAGCAGCCCCAAAGAGGTAGGTTTATCTAAATGTGTGGAAAAGTGGTGTAGGAAACACCACTTTTTTGATGGTTTGTGTATTGTGGGGGGTGATGGTGGGTAGTAGACTACCTGGAGTGGGTAATACGGGTAGCCAAAACAGCTCCCCTCACAAAACAAAAACCACTGCATTTACAAACCCATAGGGAAACCAGGAAACCAATGGCCACGGTTGACTACTTCGAACGCAAGCTAGACGATAAGCGTCGGTTAACCATACCGCCGGAACTTCGTGATAAGTTTGCGAGTGGAGCAGTCGTAACTAGAGGCTTCGGTAACTACCTGCATCTATATCCAAAAGATGTTTGGGAGAACTTGGTTGAGCCACGTCTGGCTGGTGACATCCTGGATGAGCGAATTGCTGATCTGAATGTTCAGTTCCGGATGGGTAAGATCGAACAACTGCCTGACGGCAAACAGGGGCGGGTGACACTCGAGCAACATTTGCTCGACTACGCCGGCATCACCAAGAACGTCGTGGCGGTTGGAGTCGGTCAATACTGGCGGCTTTTGGCCGGCTAGTGCGACTGGCTGACTTCGAAGTATCTGCGAACTTTAACAATCTAACGAATAGATAGAACTGGAACACTCGAGTTCGGCTATTCGGCAATCAACAGCTGGAAAATTAAAAGAAAACCAGAATAAAAAATCTTGCACCTTTGAAAACACCTCCCAAAACTCCACCTCACACATAAGTCTCTCAAACTTTTTCCTCGGCTCATGTTCTGACTCTCGTGGTCGTAACTAACAGCTTAGGATACACAAAAACAAAAACTACAAAAAAACAAACAGTTGATTGCTGATTAGGTGACCTTGAAAACAAATTTAAAACAAAAACAAAAGTAAAGTTTACAAGTCACAGATGCCTCACGCAAACAACCAAAAAACAAACAAACAGCATATTCCGGTCTTGTTGGACGAAGTCCTGCAGTATCTGGCGCCGGTCGAAGGAGAAAGCTACCTTGACCTGACAGCCGGCTACGGTGGACACGCCAACTGCGTACTGGATATAACCCATAACTACCAGGGCAGCGTACTCGTCGATCGCGATGAGAATGCCATCCATGAATTGCATAGTCGATTTAACCAGGATGATGCTGCACATGTAGAGCTGCGATCGGAAGATTTTCTGACCGTTACGCGAAGCCTCACACACAATAGTAGGAAGTTTGACCTGATTTTGGCTGACCTGGGGGTGTCGTCACCACATTTGAACGAAGGAGATCGTGGGTTTGCTATAGCCAGCCCCGGCCCGCTCGACATGCGTATGGATCAGCGACAGTCATTGACTGCTGCTGACATCGTCAACACCTATAGTGAAACTGATCTGATCGCCATACTAAAAGACTATGGCCAGGAACCCAAAGCTCGCAGTATTGCACAGGCGATTATTGCTCAGCGGCCGCTTGCGACCACCGAGCAGTTAGCAGCCATCGCAGCGCGTGCTTGGCCCGGGCACAGTAGAGTCCACCCCGCAACCCGAACATTTCAGGCCCTCAGAATTGCCGTTAACGATGAACTTGGCCTCCTGACCACTGCCTTACCGCTCTGGATCAATCTGTTAAAACCAGGAGGTCGCATCGCCGTCATTAGTTTCCATAGCTTAGAGGACCGCTTGGTCA
Source organism: Saccharimonadales bacterium (SeqCode) (assembly GCA_039926445.1). Lineage (GTDB taxonomy): Bacteria > Patescibacteriota > Saccharimonadia > Saccharimonadales > UBA4665 > JBDSWU01. Next base: position 3,054 of record JBDSWU010000082.1, on the reverse strand, counting down.
AACAGGCTTTGGTTGACCGTGCAGGTGATCGCTACGATGCTGAGCTCCAGTTGCTAACCAAGCGACCGGTGACCGCCTCTCCAACCGAATTAGTTACCAATCCGCGGGCACGCAGCGCCAAGTTGCGGGCCGCAGTTAAAACATAAAAACAAGAAGGGAATGCTCATGCCAATTCGCATCAGAAGCACATCCCGCGCTTACAAAGTCGTCGTTAAAGTCGTCTAAGTAAGCCCCGGGGCCAATCCCGATGACACGTGCAAGCGGTCGTCGGGGTTGGACCAAATCAAGTCTCCTTAGCCTCACACTAACCTAAAAACAAAAATCATATGACATATTCAAGCTCACTTGCTCTAAACCACCGCACTCCAACCCGGGCCAGTCGGACGCGCTATAGCGGTCGGAGCCAAAACACCGTTAGCTTTCGGACGGCCACCCAGGCATTTGGTCCGATAAGTAACACGATTATCCTGATCGTTTTGGCCTGCCTACTCGGCTTGCTTTATCTGACACAGGTAACTAAAACCAATGCCTACGGCTACCAGATCAATGGGCTGCAGCAACACCAGTCTGAACTCAAGCACCAGCATGACGACTTGCAGGTCGCCTCGGCTCGTCTGCAATCACTATCTCGCATCCAGAGCAGTGCAGAGGCCAAAAACCTAGTTGCCGTCGCGCCTATTGACACCGTCGCTAACTAGCACTTTGCTATACTAGACAAGATGGCATTGCCAAATACAAACATCGGGCTTAAACCACTGACAAGCGTACAGCGTATCCGTATCTGGTACGGACTTTTGTTGTTGGTCGTCGCCATTTTTGTGGTCCGTTTGTTTTATATACAGGTTATCCGATACGATCACTACAAAACGGCGGCGCTTAACGGCCAGCTCAAGCAGTACGATATCCCAGCGGCACGGGGTATTATACTGGCACGCGACGGCAGCCAGACCGTACCAATCGTGCTTAATGTTCAGCTGTATACTTTGTATGCTGACCCGACCTTTATAAAAAGCCCTGATAAAGTAGCCATAAAGCTGGCTAGTATTATCGGTGGCAACGCTGAGACTTATCGTGATTTGCTATCCTCCAAGAGTCGACGCTACGTCATATTAGCCAAGAAAATCACTGGTGAACAGCAAGCAAGGGTCTTGGCGTTGAAATATCCGGGCGTTGGCGCTCAGGCGCAGAACTATCGAACCTACCCACAAGGCGCGTTGGCGGCTCAGGAACTAGGCTTTGTTAGTGATAGTGGTGTCGGGGAATATGGAGTCGAACAGGCGCTGAACAGCCAGCTAAGTGGTGTGCCTGGCCAACTTAAAGCTATCACTGATGTTTCGGGTGTGCCACTGGCCGCCAGCCGTGACAATGTCGAGACCCAACCAGTTGATGGGCAGGATGTGACGTTGACTATAGATCTGGCGATGCAGCATCAGCTGGAAGCGATACTTGCGCGCACAGCCACCAAGACTAAGACTGTTCGAGCTAGCGCCGTAATTATGGATGTCAAGACTGGAGCGATTCGGGCGATGGCAAATTTCCCGACGTTCGACCCAGCCAAATATTATGATGTGGAGGATTCAAGTGTTTTCCAAAATGCGGCTGTGAGTGACCCCATCGAGCCAGGTTCAATCATGAAGGTGCTAACGACTGCAGCTGGCATAGATCAGGGTGCATTCTCGCCAAACGTCACTTATTATGACCCGGGCCGCTGGGTGATTGACGGCTTCACCATCAAGAACATCGAGGAAGATGGCGGTGCAGGCACCAAGTCCTTGACCGATCTACTCAACCTATCGCTTAATACCGGAGCAACTTGGGAGCTTATGCAGATGGGCGGTGGTGAGATCAATACTCAAGCACGGGCTCGTTGGTACGATTACCTGGCAAACCGTTACATGTTTGGTAAAGCTACTGGCATCGAGCAGGGTTATGAGTCACCTGGGCTTGTGACGGGTCCGAAGGACAATGGATCTGCCATCAATCTGACGTACGCTGAAACGGCTTTTGGACAAGCAATACTAATAACGCCGGTGCAGATGGCGGCAGCGTTGTCGACGGTGCTCAATGGAGGCACTTACTATCAGCCACGTTTGGTTGACAGCTACACTGATACCAACGGTAAAACCACACCAGTGCAGCCCAAAATCGTACGGAGTGACGCGCTTAAAGTCTCGACAGGACAGTCGATAATCCCGATGCTACAATACTCGATAGATCACCACGGCCCAGTGCCGGCTTTTGATCAGAACCGTTATATCGTCGGGGGCAAGACGGGTACAGCTGAGCTGGCCGTCAACGGCGTCTATTCCAAAACACAGTACAACGGCACATACTTGGGATTTGTTGGTGGCAATGAAGTGGAGTATGTCATCTGTGTATATATGCAGAAACCGGTAGTCGACTATTACGCGGGGACGGCTGCTGCTCAGCCAGTGTTTGTCGATCTGGCGCACATGCTTATAAATAACTCTTACGTAACACCAAAACATTAGCGGCTTGTGATGATATACTGGTAGGAACGAATTAAGTAAACATATGACCACTAACATTCTCAATCTCGCAGTTGACACCACTACACTAGTCCACATGTTCCTACTGGGCTTCTTGGGATTTGTACTTGCCATGGCGCTAACACCGGTTTTTACACATTACGCATATAAGTACGAGTGGTGGAAGAAGCAGCGATCAACCGCACTTGGCGGGGCCTCAGCTGCCGTCTACCAAAAACTACATGCAGCCAAACACAAACGTAATGTGCCAAACATGGCCGGGCTAATCTTTATCGGTGCCATAGCCATCGTGACTTTAGCCAGTAACCTAGACAGGGGACAAACCTGGCTGCCCCTAGCTGGGCTGCTGGCGGCAGGTTTCATCGGCTTGATCGATGACGTCATGAATATTCGGGGGTCGTCTAAAATTGCCGGCATGAAGGCCGGCGTCAAGTTCAGCCTATACAGCGTTGTTCTGCTGGTACTGGGCGCTTGGTTCTATAGCAAACTTGGGGTTCACGCTGTCTACATTCCTGGTTTGGACGAAGTCCAAGTTGGTGCCTTA
>JBDSWU010000081.1:0-14636 GCA_039926445.1 Saccharimonadales bacterium (SeqCode) | reverse complement strand
GACGGATAGTTCGTGTATTTGCAACTCGCCCGGTAGCCTTATTCATACGTTACGGTTGCTTAAACAGGTTTGTATTGAGCAATCTGTACACTCATATGTGGGGTAGTAAGCGACGATTTATAGAGGTATCTAAAGCAGACTTTTATGCCAATATGACTTTTGAGGTAGAATTGTGGCAAAAAAACGACGTCCGAACACACTGGCTGACAACCAGCGAGTTTTTGCGACTAGATAACTGCGACCGTCGTATAAATATGCCCGTTTGGAACGTACCTACATCTGGCGACCAATACTTTGATAATAATTTGATCGAGCAGCATATGCGCGTGGTCTACACAGATTATGTAGTTGAAGTGGCCCAGTCCAAGGCACATACACCACCTATTCTCGCCGACAAACATGAAATGTCAGTGTTATTGCCACCAAAACTACGCCGAGCACTAGCCAAGTCACCTAAGCCCAGTAAGCCGCGTCGGTAGGATGCTATACTAGATCTAATATGAAAATCGGACTAGTCTGCCCGTACAACATTACCAAAGGCGGCGGCGTCAACGAAGTCGTGTTTGCAATGCAGACTGAGCTTATGCGTCGTGGACATAGCGTCAAAATCATCACGCCGTTGCCTCGTGACAAGGAAGTCATAGACGTCCCCAATGCGATCTTTGCTGGCAGCTCAACTGATTTCCGATCGCCGATGCGTACGACAGTTCAGGTGTCGGCCAGTACTGATATAGACCAAATCGACGAGATGCTGGCTCATGAACAGTTTGATATTTTGCACTTTCACGAACCGTGGATTCCTATTATTAGCCGCCAGATTCTCCAGCGATCGTCCAGTGTCAATGTTGCCACCTTTCACGCCAAGGTACCAGAAACCTTGATGTCCAGAACTGTCATTAAAGTCGTTACGCCTTACCTAAAGTCAGTCCTAAAGTATCTGCATCACTTAACTGCTGTGTCGGACTCGGCAGCTGAGTATGCCGCCGGGCTGACTGATGACCCGATCACGATCATCCCTAACGGCATTGATTTAGATAAGTATCAAAAAACAGTGCGTCCTAAAAAGCGGACTGGGCCTAGGACAATTCTCTATATCGGTCGGCTAGAGGGACGTAAGGGAGTCAAGTACCTATTGCAAGCTTATAAATTGCTTACTCAGGAAGTAGATAACATCCAGTTAATTATTGCTGGAGACGGACCGGGGCGTGAACGACTTGAACTTTTGGCAGAAGATTTGCAGCTGCCAAATGTCAGCTTCCTGGGATATATATCTGAGGAATTAAAACTGCAGCTACTTGCAGAAGCCGACATCTACTGTTCACCGGCAATTTACGGCGAAAGTTTTGGTATTGTTTTGCTTGAGGCTATGGCGACAGACACGGTCATCGTGGCTGGTAACAACTCTGGCTATGGTGATGTCATGCAAGAGCTCGGTGCTGTGTCAATCGTCAACCCGCGAGATGAGGCAGAGTTTGCTCGTCGTTTGAAGCTACTATTAGAAAACGACGAGTTACGTGCACTGTGGCAGGGCTGGGCGACGAACTATGTCCAGCAGTACAACTGGCCGGCCGTTATAGACCAATACGAGGCGTTCTACGCTGAAGCCATAAAAGACCGCAATGCCCGCGAAGCCTAAGCCCAGCACGGCGCTTAAAATCGGTTTCGTGTTTGATGATTCACTGGACAAGCCAGATGGTGTCCAACAGTACATTCTGAGCGTCGGCGACTGGTTGCGATCGCAAGGACACGATGTACATTATCTAGTCGGTCACACTGAGCGCAGCGACCTAGTAAATGTTCACAGTCTGAGCCGTAATCTGCGTGTCCGATTCAACGGCAATGTTCTGAGTATGCCCATGCCTACTAGTCGCCGTAAACTTGCCAAGTTTCTATCAGATCAATCCTTCGACGTGATACATGTGCAAGTGCCGTATAGTCCCTGGCTAGGCGGTCGGCTGATTGCAGCCGCAGGGCCACAGACAGCTGTCGTTGGAACTTTTCATATAGCGCCATATTCTAGGCTAGTTTCGGTCGCCACCGGTTTTCTTGGCTGGTATACCCGCCGAACAACGCAGCGTTTTGACGAAATGCTGAGTGTGTCGTCGGCCGCACAGGTTTTTGCCAAGCAAACCTTTGCGATTGACAGCCAGGTTGTGCCCAACGCGATCAATATTCAACGGTTTGCATCCGGAACTCGTCTGAGTCGTTTCGATAATTCGAAGCTAAACATTGTCTTCCTCGGCAGATTAGTCCCACGAAAAGGTTGTCATATACTGCTTGAAGCCGTCAATATATTGAGACAAAGTGATGACGATTTTGCACCTCGAGTTATTATCTGCGGCAAAGGGCCAGAACTGCCGGCTCTACAGGCGTATGTTGCCAAGTATAAGCTGGAAAATATTGTTGAATTTGTTGGATTTGTGAGTGAGGCCGACAAGCCTGATTATTATGCTTCGGCCGATATTGCTGTTTTTCCGAGCAGCGCTGGAGAGAGTTTCGGAATAGTTTTGGTCGAAGCTATGGCCAGTGGCCGTGCAGCTGTACTGGGCGGAGACAACAGCGGATACCGCAGCGTTCTTGCGCCACAACCAGCGTTGTTATTTGACCCGAAATGTTCCAAAGCTCTGGCTGATAAACTTGCATTACTATTAGACGACCAGTATTTACGAAAATCACTAGCTGACTGGGGCGGTGACTACGCCAGACAATTTGACCAAGCTGTCGTTGGTCGCCAGATTCTGCAGTGTTATGACCAGGCGTTGCAAAAACGACGGTCGCGGTAGATAATACAGCTATGCAATTACCGAAACGCCTAACTACCGACTTGCCCAAGAACGAAGTATCGCTAACCATCTCGACTGAGTCATTTGCCAGACTGGCCTTCATGATAATCGGCACCGTTGTGCTGCTATTGGCAGTTCAGAAAGCAGCGCATGCCCTGCTGCTCGTATTTGCGGCTTTCTTCCTAGCGCTTGCTCTTAACGCACCAGTTAACTGGGTTAGCCAACACCTGCCAGGTAAGCGCCGAGGTAGCCGATCGCTAGCTACCAGCCTATCCGTACTGATCGTGCTGCTGCTGATCAGTGGTTTTTTGGCCAGTATAGTCCCGCCTCTAGTCAAACAAACCAATACTTTTGTTAACGCCGTACCAGCACTCATCAAGGATTACAGAAAACAAGACAGTCCACTCGGTAGCACTATCCGCCGCTACCATCTTGAAAAGCAGGTCGACACAGTTTCTAAGCAGTTCTCCGAAAGAATTAAGAACGCTAGCGGTTCGGCCTTTAGCACGGCTCAAAAAGTCGGTAGTAGCGTCTTTTCAACACTAACGATAATAGTCCTGACTTTCATGATGTTAGTCGAAGGCCCGAGGTGGATGGGGTTTGTGCGTGAGCTAACGCCCAAGCGACACCAGGCCGTAGCAGAGCGTCTAATGCAGGACATGTACAGGGTCATCAAGGGATATGTTAATGGCCAGGTGACACTAGCAGCCTTGGCTGCTGTGTTAATACTACCAGCGCTACTCTTCCTACACATCGGATACCCAATAGCCCTGATGGTGTTGATATTTATATGTGGCCTGATACCAATGGTCGGTCACACTATCGGTGCTGTAATCGTAACCTTGGTTGCCTTATTTCACTCGACAACTGCTGCAGTCATAATATTACTGTATTACTTCCTATACCAACAGATGGAGAACTACCTGATACAGCCAAAAATCCAGGCTAACTCAACCAACATGTCACCACTACTTGTGTTCATGTCCGTCGTCATCGGTGTCAGCTTCGGCGGCCTATTCGGTGGACTAGTCGCCATCCCAGTCGCAGGCTGTGCTCGCATCGCCGTCCTCGAGTACCTGCGTTCTCACCAAATCATCGACACTCCAGCCTTCGACCGCGAAACCGCCGCTAAATAGCTGCTGCAGTTCGTTTGCGCAGCCGTATTGAGCCAAGTAATAGGACAACTATAAAGCTCAGGCCAACCCAACGATTAGCTGTGATGATACCGTATTTAGTGTAGATGAACGTATAGCCTAGTATTATCGGTATAGCCAGAACGTTACCAGCAAACCCTACGACCGAAAGCGTTGTGGCGCGAACTTTAGATTTCGTTGCATGCTGTATTTCAGTCTCGGCAATATTGGCGAGGGCCTCATTAAGCCCATAGGCAACTATAAACAGGGCTATGCCGTAGTGCGCTTCGGCGGCTATAAACGCTGCCATTACGAGACAATAGATGGCGATGAACATAGTTGGTCTTGTCTGCAAACGATGCGCTTGGCTGCGGCCGCCTGCAGCGACTATTGCATTTACCGCCCAAAGTATACCTAACATTACGGTGCTAATACCGAAACTAAGAATGTAAATCTGGCCAAATTCACCTATGGACAGAACCATAACCTCGGCTATCATCAATCGAATGGCGGAAATCATAACTTGCCGATTATTGAGCATGCCTGCGGTGACTAAACGTAGGTGATGGTACCACACCGGCTCGTCGCGGGCTTCAAGCGGTGGCTCATATATGCCCCACAGCGCTACCGCTGCAAGCAAAGCTGGAACGACTGAAATGAAGTACGGGCTGGCAAGACCGAAAGCTTCAGCCATAAAGCCACTTGAGAAATTTGCCAGAGCTGCACCCGCCAGGAACAGTGCATACACGCTGCCCTGTAGGCGTGAATAACTCTTGGTATCACCCTCTGAAGCTAGCCAGTCGTAGAGTAGTGCCTGTGCTGCTCCATTCCACAGGGCGATAAATAACCCGTACAAGCCAGCTCCAAGTAAGTAGGCTGGTAACGTGCGGCTAAGACCGAGTATAAGCAGTGATATAACTAAAACAGCACAGCCAATCAGCAATGTTTTTTTACGTCCGACTCGATCAGCTAAGATACCTGTCGGGATATCAAATACAAGTAGTCCGAGAATGTATAGAACTGTCACGTAGCCGCGAGCGCTACCCGGACCGATGTATTTGTCCAGAAAGACTTGCTCGATGCCATAAAAGAACATCATGCCAAAAAACAAATGCGCAATCCGCAGCCGCAGCAGTACTCCTGGTTGTTTCATAACTACAGTCTGAACCAAAGAGTGCCGCTACTCACGTCCTTGATACCGATACCCTGTGCAGAAAGTTGGTCTCGCAGTGCGTCCGATGCAGCCCAGTCATTATTGGTGCGAGCAACCCTGCGTTGGTCGATTATGGATTGTTGGCCAGCAGAAATTGTACCGTTAGCAAGCAAATCTATGCCCAGGACTGTTTTTAGGTAGTCGAGGAAGTCCTGAAAATGAGGCACGTCATTGGTAGCTATAAGTCTAGTCTCTACTTGTGTAAAGATTGCATCTACAGCAGTCAGTACCTGAGGTGTGTTTAGATCGTTGGTGAGCGCTTGGTGGATTGTTGCGGCACTGTCGGCAATTGGTTGCGCCAGACTCGCACCAATCCCATCTGCTGGTTGCCAGATCAAAGCTGCCACTTGCTGCCAGTGTTTAAGGCGGTTGGCCGAAGCCTGTAAACTTTCGAGGCTGAATTTTGATTGGCTGCGGTAGTGAGACTCTAGTATATGAAGTCGGATTGCTTCAACTGGTATGCCTTGATCAACAAGTGTTTGCAAGCGTATACCATTGCCTAGTGACTTGGAAATCTTTTCGCCCTCAACGCTGACATGATTACTGTGCATCCAAGTCTGAGCCATACGCTTGCCGGTGGCGGCTTCAGATTGAGCGATTTCGTTGGTGTGGTGGACTGGAACATGGTCAATGCCGCCGGTGTGGATGTCGAACGACTCGCCCAAGTAGGTCATACTCATGGCTGAACATTCGATATGCCAGCCTGGAAAACCAGTTCCCCAAGGGCTAGGCCACTCCATGTCGCGTGTGTGGTCCTGTGGGCTAAATTTCCATAATGCGAAATCACTAGGATTGCGCTTCTGCTGGTTGACACTGACGCGAGCACCTTCCTGCTGTTCGTCCAGATCAAGCTTAGCAAAGGCAGCGTAGCCTTCAAATTTACTGGTGTCGTAGTAGACGCCGTCGTCGATAACGTAAGTGTAGCCCTTGGATTCGAGTTGCTCGATAAGCTTAATTTGCTCGTCAATATGATCGGTAGCTTTAACAATAAAGTTTGGCTCCTGAATGTGTAATAGCTCCATACAATCTAGGAAATCTTTGGTGTAAGCGCTTGCAACGTCCCAAGCTGTCTTGCCTTCACGCCGCGCGCCTTTTTCTAACTTGTCTTCACCATCGTCGGCGTCACTGACTAGGTGGCCAACATCAGTAATATTCATGACCCAAGTCGTGTCGTAACCGTCGGCTTGGAGCGCACGAACTAGGGTGTCTGCCCGAACATAGGTGAACCAGTGGCCTATATGCGCGTAGTCGTAGACAGTAGGTCCACAGGTATATATACCTAATTTGCCGGTTTGAAGTGGCAGGATTTCATCAATCTGTCGAGTAAGCGTATTGTACAGTTTCATCTGGTTTTTCCGTATTAAGTGTTGACAGTAGTTCTGAAGCTTTTCGTAAGCACTCGGCTTTGATATCGTCGTATGGCCGACCATCGGTTATTTTGAAGCCACTGGCGAAAGCGTGCCCGCCGCCACCCATATGTGCGGCAACATCAGCAGCGACACCAGCGCCAGGATTGGCTCGGATGGCGCCAGTCACCTTACCATCACTGTAGTGTTTGAGAACTATCGCAAGGCGAACACCAGTAGTCATCAGCAGGTCACCTTGGACCAAAGGACCAGGGTTGTACAACGGGCTATAGGTAGTAATCTCATCTTGGGGTATCATCACCAATGCAATTTGGTCGTCGTGCGATAACTCAGCGCGTTGCAGAAGCTTACCCTTATATTTAAGTATGCTGACTGGCATTTTGCTACCAGCCCTGCGCAAATCCTCCAGGGCCGGTCTGTCGACCCCTGCTTCGGTCATCTCGGCCATGACTTTGTAGGTTTCGGCGCTGGTTAGTTGGTTGCTAAGTCCCTGAGTATCGCCGAGGATGGCTGTCATGATAAATGTCTGAGCATTGATCGGCAGCGGCCAGTCCAGTTGCTGTGCAACCCTGTAGATCAATTCGCCGGCGGAGGAACGCTTATCGTCGATAATACTGACGGTCGCAAATACGATGGGTTTTTCGACTACAGCATGATGGTCGAGAACTACGCACGGCTTAGTTGCCACCCACCCCATCTTGCCGCCATCCTGAAGTTTTTCGAGCAAAGTCATCGTCGAAGCGTCGACTATAATGCTAGCATCAAACTGGTTAGGTAGATCCTTTTGCACTCGATCCCAGCCACGCAGATATTGCAGGTAGCTCGGAGTGTCGACCGCACAGTAAAGATAAGGCTCTTTGCCCATCTCGCCAAGAATTGCCTCCATTGCCAGCGCACTGCCCAAACTATCGGCGTCCGGATTGTCAGCCTGAATGATAACGATCTTGTGTGCGTCAGCTACAATCTGTTGAATCTGTTCGGCTTGGTCATACATACTCTGTAATATTGTAAGCGTTTCGAGTTGATTTGGCGAACTTGATATCGCTTGAAATGGATTAAGCCATTAAGCTGTTAAGTCAGCCCCCTAAAATTAGACAGTTTGGCGGTTTTCTAGGGCACGACCGAGCGTGATCTGGTCGGCGTATTCTAGATCAACGCCAACAGACAGGCCCCGTGCTAAGCGTGAAAACTTGATGCCGCGATCACCGATCTGCTGCTGAATGTATAACGCCGTTGATTCACCTTCCACCGAGGCGTTGGTCGCAAGTATAATCTCAACAACCTTGTCTTGATCGATCCTCTGGACCAATTCCGCTATATGAAGCTGCTCCGGACCGATGCCATCGATCGGCGACACTAGCCCTCCGAGGACATGGTATGTGCCATTGTACTGGGCGGTTTTCTCGAGTGCAACCAAATCAAATGGTTCAGCTACCACTGCAATGGTTGTCTTGTCGCGTCGAGGGTCGGTGTACAGTTCTGACAGTTCCTGACCAGCCGGAACAAGCGCGAACGTTTGGCGGCAATATCCTATGCCACCAGCAAGGCTGCGTAGAGCTTCGGCCAGCTTTTCGGTGCTGCCGCTACTAGGGTGTCGGAGTAAATAATAGGCGTAACGTTCTGCTGTACGCGGGCCAACACCTGGCAATACGCCAAAGGCGTCAACTAAGTCACTCAGGGCTGGCGGCAAAAGATTCATGCGAGACTACAGGCCGAGGTCGCCAAGTGCACCCATCATCGGCTGCATCTTTTCGGCGGCTACGCGTTGGCTTTCGGCGATTGCATCTTTGACGGCGTCCTCTATCCAACGTTCAAGCTGGCCGATGTCATCTAGATCAACGTATTCGGGGTCGATACGAACTTTTTTTAGCTTCTGCTCTCCCGTGATCTCGACTTTTACGGCGCCGTCGCCTTTTTCAACAGATATAATCTGGTTTTGAAGTTCTTTTTGGATCTTTTTTACTTTCAACAGCATCTTGGCTTGGTCAAACTTGCTCATGGTCACTCCTGTGGTTAGTGGCTACAGTATATCAAACTAGTTCTGGGCTTGGAATGTTGCCAGAGTACTTGGGTTATGCGGCCAGGCAACGAAATAAGCTCGGAGATTGTAGGCACAACTCACTGCCACCGCCAAGCTGAGTATAGCCAAGCCCAGGCGTCGGGCAACCGGGTTACGTGGAAAAACACTCAGCCATTCGCGCGACATATAGGCTATACCCATAGCAACGCCAATAAATAACATAGGCACTAGCAGGCTCAGTCCAACACTGCCACCCAGGCCAATCAGTATAACGCCAACAGCGGTGAAGCTAGTCAGGACTCGGCTTCGTGTAGCGCTGAAGTGAGTTATGTAGAACCAGATACCGATGACGGCTAGTGCCAAGGCGATCGCGTCCAAAATTGGCGCATGCGCTAACCAGCGTTCTGCATCGAGCGGCCCACGCACCAAGAGGTGTACTGGTACAAATAGGGTTTGTCGCCCGATTTCACTGAAGCTGAACTGTTCGGGTAGACCTAGCCACTGTTTGAGATGAGATAACTGTGTCAGATACGGCAGCAAAGGCAAGACTCCCAGTGCCAATAAAACGTAGAGCCCGCGTTGCCACCTAGCCGTCCGGGCGCGCCAACCGGCAACAAGACCCCGACGCTGCCAGTAAAGGCTTAGTAGCACTAGCCAGATCATACCAGGCACGTACAGTAGAAGGACGCATGTAGTAAGTGAGCCGTACCAGACTAACGGTTTGGTCGGTTTCTTTAGCATATACAATTGAACTACCAGTAGAAGTGGCAGTGCCAGTAAATAAACGCTATCGTTGCTCGCCAGACGACTTATGTGAAGCACCCAGGCATTGCAAGCAAACATTAGTGTCGCCCAGACTGCGGTACGGGTACCATGCCATGCCCGGATGATGAAACCGAGTAGCAGTATAGTAACGATGCCAAAAACAACATTGGGTAGTCGGGTCAGTAGTATGCCATGGTGGCCAGCAAGACTAAATAAGCTTGAGCGCAAGAAATCGATCGGCAGAAACAGGGGTGACTGTACCAGTCCATGCCAGCCGTAGGTAGCGCCAGCTGTTGCGTATTCAGTTGGGCTAAGCCCCGGTGTCAGCGACCACAGTCGCCATAGAAATAGACCCAACAAACTGATGATAGCAGCCACAAGCCCGACGACCGGACGACTGTATTGCTTCAAACGTTTACGAAGTGGTTTCATGCTTATGCTTATTATACCCTGCTACTCACCAAATGGACTATCGCCATGACGACTGTCCAGGTCACTAAAACGTTGTTTTTCATTTTCAAATCGCAGCTCAACAGCACCCGTCGGACCATTACGGTGTTTTTTGATAAGTATGTCGGCAATTTTCTTACGGTCTGTTTCAGGATTGTAATACTCTTCGCGGTAGATGAAGGCCACGACGTCGGCGTCCTGCTCGATCGAACCTGACTCACGAAGATCAGACAGCTGTGGTATTTGGGGGGTACGATTTTCTACCGAACGACTGAGCTGACTCAGAGCCAGCACTGGTACGTTTAGCTCGCGAGCGATCCCCTTGAGTCCACGCGAAATCTCGGAGATTTCCTGGACTCGGTTGCCTTCGCTAGCGAAGCGGCTGCCGCCACTCATTAGCTGCAGGTAATCAACGATGATAAGCCCTAAATCGTGCTGGTGGGCTTCTCGTCGGGCTTTGGTTCGCAAGTCACTGACAGTAATGCCCGGCGTGTCGTCAATATATATCTGAGATTCGCTGAGCGTCCCCATAGCTTGCCCGATCTTTTCGAAGTCTGAGTCATTGAGATTGCCGGTTCTGAGTGCCCAGGCGTCGACCTCCGATACCATCGACAGCAGTCGGTCAACAAGCTGTTCTTTGCTCATCTCAAGACTAAAGATCAGGACTGGTGCATTGGGCTGCAGGCCAACATTACGGGCAAAGTTTAACGCCAGAGCTGTTTTGCCCATACTGGGGCGAGCTGCCAGAATAACTAGATCTGATTTTTGGAAGCCTGCTAGCAAGTTGTCCATATCTCGGAAGCCAGTTGAAACGCCACGAATCTTTTTCTTGTCTTTGTGCAGGTCATCAAGCCGGTCAAAACTCTCGGCTAGTACGGTTTCGATACTTACCAGCGTTTGTTTGACGTGCTGCTGGCTAACTTCGAACAATCGTGTCTCAGCTTCCTCAATCAACTCCTTGAGCTGCTTGGACTCGTCATAGCCAAGGTTAACGATATCTTTGCTGGCGGCGATCATTCGGCGTCGGACACCCTTTTGAGCGACAATGTCGGCGTATTGCTCGACATTGGCGGCCGTCGGGACAAAGTTTGTGAGTTCGGTCAGGTAAGAAGCGCCGCCGATCATATCGAGATTACCGTTGTTGCGCAGACGGTCAGACAATGTCAAAACATCAATCGCATCGTGATTTTCGTAAAGTTGGACTAGCGCTTGGTAAATGCGAGCGTGGCGTGGGTCGTAAAAGTCTCGCTCACTGACAATGTCAGCAATTTTGACTATAGCATCACTGTCGATCAGAACTGCGCCTAGCAATGAAGCCTCAGCCTCTAAGTTTTGCGGTTGTTGAGCGGCGCTAGTAGTGGGATCCATGGAGCTATTCTACCAGCTCGCCACCGCCAAAAATATTGCTTATGGCTGCTAAATCATCGCGCGGTGGTGATGCAATTACACTTAGTGTTGCTGCAGGCTTGGAGTTTTTGTCGACTAAGCATAGCAATTTGCGACTAACACCAGTAACCTCTTTTATAACCGCTCGGAGCTTTGCTTGGTTCTGCGGATCAGCCAGGCGTTTGGCATGGAAATCAAAAGCGAATGTTAATCGCAGTTCGCCGTCGCTACTAAAGTCCGGCTGAGCCATGCGCACCAGTCCGTACAGCGTGTTGTGTTTGGCCTTTAGAGCTGCAAGGATACGCTGCCAGTTTTCGGTGTCGTCGACGCTGGCGGTGATCGGTTCACTGACTTGTGGCGTTTCCTCCGGCACGGTCAAGACTAAAGGAACTTCGGCCGACAAGCTAACCGAGTTCAGAGCAGCTTTTTTCGCTTCTATTTTGGGCGTTGCTGACTCGGCCGGACGAGGTACGGCTGCCAGCTTAACCTGTGCCTGAGCTGGCATGGCCCTTAACAAACATATTTCCAGGTAGCGTGCACTATCGTGGGCTGTCGGCACCGCAAGCAACCCTGAGAGCAGGTCTAGCGTATTCGCCTGCTCAAGTGTCAGCTCACCAACTACAAGCTCTGACCGCAAACGAGCTGCCAACTGCTTTGCAATCAGCGTGGCCTGGTACCCACCATCGTATAAAGTGCTGAGCTGGCGAACGACGTTACTAATATTTCCAGCCGGCAGGGCTGCAAGTAAGTTATCAACGGCCTCAGTTGGTGGTATGCCAAGCAACTGGTGGATATGATCAGCCGTGACTGGTCCGTCGGCCAAACTTCGCGCTTGGTCAAGCATACTAATACTATCGCGAAAACTACCTTCGCCGTGCTTAGCAAGTAGCTGCAAGGCATCGTCGTCGATATCGATCTTCTCAGAAGTGGCGATAGTCCGCAGGTGTGCGACAACCTTGGAGATTTCGACTGGTCGGAAGCTGTAGCGCTGAGTTCGGCTAATAATTGTTTCTGGTACTTTGTGGGCGTCGGTTGTCGCCAGTATGAAAACTACATGCACCGGCGGTTCCTCAAGAGTTTTAAGCAAGGCATTGAACGCCTCTTTGGTCAGCATGTGCACCTCATCGATGATGTAAACTTTGTACTTGGCGCTGGTTGGTGCTACAAACACCTTGTCTCTGAGTTCACGTATTTCATCAATTCGCCGGTTGCTGGCGGCATCTATTTCGATGATATCCATGTGCGAGCCATCTTCACTTTATTGCAATCCATTGATCTCGTGGGCCAATATACGAGCGATCGACGTCTTGCCGACCCCGCGAGGCCCAGTTAACAAATAAGCATGGCTAATCCGACCGGTTTGCAACGCCGTGGCGAGCGTCTCAGTGATATGCTCCTGTCCAATGATCTCCGCCAATGACTTTGATCGGTATTTACGATATAACGCCTGCCCCATAGACAGCCTATTATACTCGCCTACGGCGCAAAATTCTGTTGTTGAATAAGTGGCGTTGGTTAAAGAGCGGCTTCGAGAGCGGCCCACTCGGCAGCTGAGTCATCTTCAGGTACATTGACGCTGACCTGGTCACCTGGTTTGGCCTTGAAGTAAGTAACGCTAGCCAGCAGCACGCGCAGGTGTCGTCCGGCAACATCGACGTAGTAGTGACCACTTTCGAGCATAAGAGTGCCGACAACCTGTTTACGAGGGATGGGGCCGATTTGCTTGTACAGGAATGCGCCATCTTCAGCGATTGTCAGCTTCAAGATGTCACCCTGGACAAGTTTTGATTTGGATGCGTAGTTAGCGGGTACTGGATAAGTCTTGCCGTCAGATCCGACCATGTTTTGGCCATCAAAAACCCCCTCTATCACCTTGCCGAGTGTGTCTTCGCGGGCAACGGCCGGCATGCGGTCGTCGTCACCAACTAGGCTAATTAACAGCTCGTTGGCGGCAGCAAGATTGGTCTCAGCTTCTTGGATGAGGGCCCGGAGGCGTTTGATTTGTTTGTCTGGTACTTCTGCCATAAGGTGAGGTCTCTCTTTGTCTGTATATATGTATACTTACCAATAACCTATCACGTTTGACAATGCAAGTCAAAATATCCCCAAATTCTGTGGATAACTGCTCTAGGGGTTTGGGGCTTGTTGTTGTTGAGGCTGCTGGGCTGACGGGGCGGCGCTGATGGTGTCGACTGTCCACTGTTTGCGGCTGTAGTCGAAGAGCATTGTGACTAAGAATTTGCTGGAGTTGCCACTGTTTTGAGATGCACTGTAGATATAGCCGATGCTTAGTATGTGCTTGCCCTTTTCGAGTTTGTCGGTGGCGCTGCCAGCGCTTACATTACTATAGGTGAAGTGTAGAGCACCAGGGCGGCACTGCTTCTGGTAGGTTGCTAAGTCTTGAGAGCCGTTTTGGAAAGGTATGTAGTATATCTTGGCAGTCTGGCCATCGCAGTTTTGGTAAGCAGTTAGGAAGCTGTCGGCGGCTTTGCGAGCGGCTTCGTACTTGCCGGGGTGCTGAGACTGATAAACGGTATTAGCGCCCAGTACAATGGCTGCTAGTAGTACAACGACGAGCGGTCGGAAAAGGGCCGAACTTGTAAGTTTTTGGCGGTAGCTGAGTTTGGTTGTGGTGGTAGATTCGGGGTTTGATTTGTTCATAAGTCAATAGTATGTGTTTGCTCTCAAAAAGGCAACAATCTAGGCGGCGGGCGCATGAGTATGCGATGTGATCATCAGCTCAAGTCGTTTGAGCTGTCGTTGAGTGCTAGCCCGGTCTTGCTTGAGCTTGAGTAAATGGTATATGGCTTTAATGTCATTGCCCTGTGCCCGAAGTTCGCCCTTAATCGGAGCCAGCTTCTGGTCTAGTTTTTCTTCTAGTTTTTGATCCACGACAAATGCAACTACTGCCTCAATGTTCTGTAGATCGGTTTTAGTCAAGCTCATGAACCTATCTTAAATCGTGATGGACAGCTGATGCAAGTGAATTAAGCAAAAGTTAACAACTTTTACTTAGTGCTTCGGCGAACGCCACTGACGTTGGCGATCGTGAACTCGCCGTCGGCGAAATCGAGCTCGATGTATGCGGTGTTTTGGATTGAGCCGGAGGGTAGATCTCCATGAGCTGCGTAGCCGAGCCTCAGGAGTGTGGCGCGGAGAGTGCCACCATGAGCAGCAACCAGAATAGTTTGTCCGCTGTGAACCTCGGCAATTTGAGCTAAAGCCGTGATGAATCGCTCGGCAACGTCGTAGTCGCTCTCGAAGCCAGAATAGTGACTAAAGCGCCAACGTTCATGTAGGCTTAGTTTGTTAACCTCTGCCTGATTGTCAGCAATCATTTGCAGGTAGTCATCGTACGATTTGCCTTCCATAATGCCGAGTGAACGTTCACGGAGAGCCGGTAGTTGATGTTCGAGTGGGACAGTTTGACCCGATACCAATTCGGCGGTGTCGATCGCCCGTTGCAAGTCTGAGCTGTATACAGCTTCAAAGCGGACGTCAGCTAGAGATTTACTCGCT
>JBDSWU010000080.1:0-2760 GCA_039926445.1 Saccharimonadales bacterium (SeqCode) | reverse complement strand
AAGTCAGCAAGTCAGCCGTCATTCGCAACCGCGTCCGCCGACGGATCTACGAACTGGTCCGCCAGTACGACGATCCAGCGCTAACCGGCAGCGAGCTAGTTTTTATTGTCTATAGTGACCAACTGGCGACGCTCGATTCACCAAAACTTAAAGCCGCCGTTCACGATCTGCTGGCCCGAGCCGCATCAAGCGACAACAGAGGTCGCACTAGTGGCCGATCTCGTGGTATTATAACTACTAAAGAGGAGCGCTAGCCGATGTTCACGACCCTGATAGTCCAACCGATCTTTAACTTGCTGGTGCTAGTTTACGCCCTGTTACCGGGGCACAACTTTGGCCTGAGCTTGATCATTTTTACAATTATCATCCGACTTTTGCTGTGGCCGTTGGTCAAAAAGCAACTCCACCAGGCGACTGTCATGCGCAAGCTGCAGCCAGACATCAAGCGCGTCAAGGCCGCCACCAAAGGTAATCGCCAAAAAGAATCATTGATGCTGATGGAACTATACAAAGAGCGGGGCATCAACCCAGTCGGCACTTTGCCTATTTTGTTCGTCCAGCTAGTCATCTTGATCGGCCTGTACAGTGGGCTAACCAAAGTTATCCGCGACCCACACACACTCATCGACTTCGCCTATGCTCCATTGCAACACTTGCCATGGATTCAGCAGTTGTCCGGCAACATTAAGCTATTTGACAACACACTGTTTGGTTTTGTCGATCTCAGCCGGGCGGCCATCGACAACGCCGGGCTGCTGTACATACCAGCCATGCTGCTTGTCATCGGTAGCGCTGTTGCTCAGTTCTACCAGAGCAAGCAGCTGATGCCCGACACCGACGACCAGCGCTCGCTACGTGCAATCCTAAAAGCCGCTGGCGACGGCAAGCAAGCCGATCAAACAGAGGTAAACGCCGCCGTTGGCCGCAGCACCCGCTATCTATTGCCGGTGTTCATCTTTGTTTTCACGATTAAGCTTGCCTCGGCCCTGAGCCTGTACTGGTTCACCGGCGGTATTGTCGCCTACATCCAGCAGAGCTTGGTACTCAGGCGCGACGAGCAAGAAATGGAAGCTACACCCAACAAGACATCCAAAAAAAACCTGACGGCCATCCCAGAGGCTGAGGTTGTGGCTGCTGCACCCGGCTCCAGCCCGGATGTGCCCGCGCCCGGCAAACCGAAGCCCACCAAAGTTAAGCCCAAGAAATCGGCCAAAAATAAGCACAAGAAAAAGGCTGGCAAGCGATGAACGAATCAATCGAAGACGCCATAGTCTACGCCAAAAAATACCTGGAAGACCTATTGTCGTTTTTTGGTCTTAACACCGACGTCCACGCCACCAGCGACGGTGATGTCATCCAGCTGGGCGTCCCCAGCACTCATATGAACGGCTTCCTGATCGGCAGCCGCGGCGACAACATGCGTTCACTGCAGTATCTAACCAGCACAGCATTGAAAAACAATGATTACGCCCACGCCCGCGTCAACGTCGACGTCGCCGACTACAAAAAGCAGCGCGCCGACCGCCTGCGCGACACCGCTGAAGTCTGGATGAAGCAAGTTCAATCCAGCGGCGAACCGATGGACCTAGACCCAATGAACGCCTCCGACCGCCGCGTCGTCCACCAACTAGCCGCCGACTATGGACTAGTCAGCGATTCTGCCGGCGAAGGCCGCGACCGACACATCGTTCTCAAGCCAGCCAGCTCTACCGTCGCTGACCCCTCGTCCGCTCCCGTTTCTGCTTCCGCCGTCGCTGAAGAAGAGTAAATTATAAAAGAGGCTAGGCTTTGACGAGTGCGGCGATTTTGGCTAACCGCTTGTCGTGCGTCTGGAAAGAGGCTTTATGGACAAGCGCCGTGGCTAGATGAAGGGCATCGGGTGTTCGCAGACTTGCGTGAGCTAGGCGCAGCTGGCCCGCTTTTGTTGCGATTACTTCGGTCACTGGCAGAAAAATCACCAGCTTGCGAAATGTTTCAAGCTTGTGGTGCTGCGCCGTCGTCAGTCGGTGACTAAGAAGCTCAGTCAGGGCCAATACAGAGAAAACAGCCCCTTCATCATCTATCGCTTTGATCAGCAGCTCGGTTGCATACTCGCCGAAATCGACATTGTTCTCAACAAAATAAATCAGAATATTACTGTCGAAACAGGTCGTCATTTACCATTCGCCCCTGAGCTTGTCTACTCGGCCCAGGACGTCACTAGACGTCGGCGGAGTCGACCGGAGCAGGGCTCTCAGCTCCGACTCGACGCTAGGCACTTTCGCCAAAACTATTTCGTCACGGGTGACTCGTTTGACGTAAACACCAGCAGTTGAGTGGTCGATGCCAAGCTTTTGGCGGGCCGCCTTGGGAATGACGACTTGAAATTTGGCCGATAGCGGAAGTGTTTTCATAACCACAGTATACTAAATAAGTTGTACTTTGTAAACGTACAACTTTTAAAGAAGAGTAGTTTTGCGCCGACACAACCTTACCTCCTGTATTGGTCAAAACCCGTATCCCATTTGTATATAAAAACCTATAATCGCCCAAATTCCTCTTCGGTCAGAAACACCGATTATAACAAAAACTATACAAACGGAGAAGGTACCTACAACAGGGTTAGTCTAGGTAAACTTGGGCATGCCAGCCGGTCGCTATGGGCAATTCGTTATGTCTTTCACGGAAACAAAGCGCTCAGACAGGTTGATGCCAAGCCCAGCATCCTCCTCCTAGTTTGCCAGGACTTTGTCGTAGACGGCCAGAGTTTGCTCGGCCATC
>JBDSWU010000079.1:0-18579 GCA_039926445.1 Saccharimonadales bacterium (SeqCode) | reverse complement strand
CGGACTGAGCGGCCATCTCGTCGTCTAGCTTAATCTGCAGCAAACGGGAACGCAATACGCTCATGGCTTTAGCCTTGTTCTTGATCTGCGATTTTTCATCTTGGTTGGATACAACTAGACCAGAGGGAAGGTGGGTTATGCGAACTGCTGAGTCGGTTGTGTTTACCGACTGGCCTCCGTGGCCGCCGGACCGGAAAACATCGACACGCAGGTCGCTGGGGTTTATTTCAATGTCATGCTCGTCAGCCTCGGGCAGGACTGCGACCGTAGTTGTAGAGGTGTGGATTCGACCCTGGCTCTCGGTGACGGGCACGCGCTGCACACGGTGAACGCCAGCCTCAAATTTGAGGTATTTGTAGGCCTCAACGCCGTGCACCATAAAGCTAATCTCTTTGAAGCCGCCAACTTCGTTCGGTGCCTCGTTCAATAGCTCGATACTGTATTTGTGCGCTTCTGCCCAGCGACTATACATCCGGTAAAGTTCGCCGGCGAACAGGCTGGACTCGTCACCACCAGCTGCCGCCCGAATTTCGATAATGACGTCACGGTCATTGTTGGGATCCTGCGGTGTTAGGGCTTCGACCAGCCGCTGCTCATTGACGATCAGCTGAGGTTCGATCTCGGCCAGCTCGGTCTGCGCCATCTGCTGGAGCTCGGTGTCACTACTAGCACGAAGCTCTTCGGCTTCGGCCTTGTTCTTGTACAATCGGACTTTTTCGTCGAATAATTCTACCAGCCCAGCAACGTCTGAGCGTCGCTTAGCCAGCTTCGGGTAGCTCGGTTCGCTGTAGATCGCCGGGTCCTGTAGCTGTTTGTCTAGCTCAACAAGTTCGGCGCGGAGGTTGGTTTCTTTGGTGTCCATCGTCTGTCTAGTATACCATCTCTGTTAATTGCCTAATCTAACCGATCGCCCACGGTTGATAGGTTTGATCAGCGACGGAAATTGGACTGAACTAGGCTTCGTCAGTAGCGGTGACAGTGTCAGCGCCTTTGGCGGCCTTGGCGGCGGCTCGAGTTGCTTGCTTTTTGGCAGCAGCGACACGTTTGTCTTTGGCAGCAGCACCGGCGGCGGCGCGGGCCTTGAATTTGTCGACGCGACCTTCAATGTATAGGATGCGCTCTTCACCAGTGAAGAACGGGTGCGACGTACTGGTGATGTGGACCTTGATCAGCGGGTATTCATTGCCGTCGTCAAACTTAGTTGTTTCGTCAGAAGCAACCGTCGAACGGGTAAGTAGGCGATAGCCATTGTTGAGGTCTTCGAAGACTACTAGGCGGTAATCGGTGGGGTGTAAACTCTGTTTCATAATCGACTTGTCAGTATACACATCTGTTAAGCTCTCGTCAACTGCACCGCGTAGATTGTCCCAGCCAAAGCCTAATCGCATTCCTCTATTAGTGCTCCGCTAGTCCGCATTGTAGGCTTCTCGGCTTGCGGTGGGCCATCGACCTCGTTACCTCTTGCTTGCTGTCTTCGGCTTGTTTGCCTTTCGGCTTGTTTGTCCCACTTCATGACTACTTACACAGCCTATTCCCATTTGTATCTAAATAATTATAATTGCCTATTTCCATCAGGGGTCAGAAATAGCGATTATACAAAAAACTATACAAATGGAGAAGGGTATGTATAGACTCCTAAATCCCCAAAGTCGGAGGTCCCCATTACAGGAATGCTGGATGGGACAGTGCTAGTGCTTGCAAAGTCATCAAGTACATATGACAATAACCAGATGGAAACTCTATATTACAGCTTCGGCCAAGCGGTCGGTAACAGTCAGCCGCTTAGAGTTGGTGTGCCGATGACGCTACAAGATACGCTCGATTATTCTTACGCGCCTTTGCTTCGTAATATCAGTTTGTTCGGTGGAAATTGTGTCAGCTCAGTAGATACTGTCGACGGCACGGAGTATCTCATAGATAGTCAGCGGATCGGTTTGTCGCCCTTGAGTGCTAGGCATCGTGGGCTGGAGTTGGCTTCGCAACTATTGTATGTGGTGGCGCAGGCGGCTAGCAAGAAAAAATTGAGTGATCCTGAGATAAGTCTGTTGCCTTCTATGCGACCAGTTCTCGGCAAGTTCACATTGAGCGCTCAGCTTCAAAAGCCGGTTCATTCACAGGCGGCACTTCGACAGATGCAGACAACTTACCATGACTTATTTGACGCCCATGGCGACGGGCAGAGAACACGAAAGGCGGTGTCTCATGAAAGCGATTTGTCTCGGTTAGTGTTCGGTGTTGGTCAGCCAGCCGAAGAACTGGCTACTGTTAAATATTTCCCGCTGGCGGATAGGCATTATTTGAGCGGCGAAGTGTCTAGTCGCGAACATATGCTGGTGCTGTTCGCTGGGGCGGTGGCGCTGGTGCGCCCACCACAGTTGCTAGGAGCTGTTTGATCTGTTACAATAGCCGGGTAATTAATGAAGCAGGTCGGGAACAATCCTCTGTTATGACACCTTGAGCGGATCATAGCGGTACCCGTACCGAAGAGAAAGGACACATCATGGCGACCGACGTCGACATCAAACAACTATTAGAGGCGGGCGCCCATTTTGGCCACAAAACTGAGCGTTGGCACCCCAAAATGGCCCAGTACATCCACTCCAAGCGTGGTGGTACGCACATTATCGACTTAACAAAAACGGTTTCAAACCTTGAAACCGCCCTGGCATTTCTAGAGGAAACCTCTGCCAAAGGCAAGCAGATCCTGTTGGTCGGCACCAAGCGCCAGTCACAAGAGATTGTTGAAAAATTGGCTCAGGAAACTGGTCAACCATTTGTCTCGCAGCGTTGGCTTGGCGGTATGCTGACCAATGTCAACACCATCGGTGGGCGCGTAAAGCACCTCAAAAGCTTAGAGGAGCGCATGGCTAACGGTGAGCTCGCTGCCAAATACAACAAGCTCGAAGTTCAGCGTTTCCAAGAGGAAATCGAAGCTATGAACATTTTGTACGGCGGTATCAAGGACATGGCTGCTCGTGTCGGCGCTGTCTTCATTTTTGACATCGTTCATGATGCCAACGCTGTCCGCGAAGCTACCAAGCTCAAGGTTCCAATCGTCGCTCTGGTTGACACTAACGCCGACCCAAGCCTGGTTTCGTACCCTATTCCTAGCAACGATGACGCTATAAGGACGATTCAGCTGATGGCTGATTACGTCAAGTCAGCCATAACAACTGGCAAAACTAAGGCCGCAAAAGCCGCACCAGCACCAGACAAAGATGAAACCGCCACTGGCGAAGCTATCGTTCTGAATTAGATTCAGCAAATTACGACGACACAAACCGTCACACCCCGACTCAACTATAAAGGAGAAAATATGGCAGTAGATATTGAAACTATCAAGCGACTAAAGGACCTAACCGGTGTCGGCCTGACTGACGCCAAAGCCGCTCTCGATGAGGCCGGTGGCGATTTTGACACGGCTCTGGCCGCTATGCGCAAAAAGGGGCTAACCAAGGCCGAAAAGCGCGGTGAGAAAGAAGCTCGCGAAGGCATGATTGGTACCTACAACCACGATGGCCGCATCGGTGTCCTGGTGGAAGTTAACTGTGAGACAGACTTCGTCGCTCGCGGCGAAATCTTCGGTGCCCTGGTAAAGGACGTCGCGATGCACATCGCTGCTACCGCACCTCAGTTTGTCAGCGCCAATGACGTCCCTGCCGCAGAGCACGACAAAGTCAAAGCCGAAATGCTAGACAAGGCAACCGCCGACGGCAAACCAGCCGACATGCTCGACAAAATAGTTGGTGGCCAACTCCACAAACATTTTGCTGAGCGCTGCTTACTCGAGCAACCTTTCGTCAAAAACCCGGACATCACCGTCGGTGAGCACGTCAAACAGCAAGCAGCTCTGATGAACGAAAACGTCGTCGTCCGCCGCTTTTCGCGCCTCGCCCTCGGCGAAGTCGAATAAACGCGCAGATTGTTTGAAGTGGGCATTGAAGAGCAGGCATTACCTTGATTTTTTAGTGTTTTAGAGTATAATATGTAAATTATGTCAGAACGTACCACCACTAACGAGCAAGCTCGGCAATTAAGCTTTGAAGAAATGCATCGTCAATACGAAGAAAGTTTGGCTGCGGTCGTTGATAACCACATAGACCAATCAACGGGTGTTCATAGGGACTATACGAGTGAAATCGACGGTCTTGTTATAGATCCGGAACTGACTGAGGATAAGTTTAAGCTAATCCTTGATAAGCAGGAGGGACGTATCGATTCTGTGGTGACCGGCACGCAGGCTAGTGTTGAAAGAATATTGACTAAAAATCCTGGTGAGTTCATAAATCTTTTAGGTGATGTTGATTTCGAAATTTGGGAAAGAGTCCGTTATGCAATCCTTCATCACGGCAGCGGCTCAGCAACCGCTACAAGCATCATTAATAAAGCATCCAGCCCTCAGGCTAAGTCCATTATGCGTATAGCATTAGACGCTGATGTCTGGAACGACGTTAAGTATGCAATCCTTCATTACGGCAGCGGTTCAGCAACTGCTCATAGTATCATTAAAAAAGCGTCCTGCTCCGGTTTAGGAGCTGCAATGAGAGCATCTCTGGACAGTCATACTTGGAGGGAGGTTAATCAAGCAATACGCAGTTACGGCGCTCAGTCCTCAACTGCACAACAAATACTTAGATCAGGATCAAGTCCGACCGTCATTCGGATTATGAGGGGTTTCATGCCCGAGCCTACGCAGAGAGAGGAGTCTTCACCGTTTGATGGTGGTGACTACGGTAATCAACCGACAGTTGAGGAGCGGTTGGCGGATTATGACGATGTGACGCTCGAAAGCATACTGCAGAATATGTTTAAGAGTGGGAAAAGTGGCTTTCCCTTCACTAGAGTACGTTCGGAACGCCGCCAGCAGAATATTGACGAAATGTGGGAAAAAATCCGGACGATTCGAGCTGCAAGGGCGGCCGCCGAAGAGTCAGCTAGACAGGCTCGATCACGACAGTCCGCCGAGGACGAGCGACGCCGTCAGCAATCAACACACACTGCCAATAGGCAAAAAAACAAATCTGAGCGGCAGACGCCAGAGATTGAGGCAATTATCAAGAATGCGGTTGTAGCTGATAGGCAATTTAAATGGCTGCAAAACGCAGATCGACAGGACGTTAAAAGGGTGGTGGCAACAGTTCGACAGTTACGCGCAAGGGCAGCTGAAGAAGGGAAAGAATTATCTGACCGCGCGATTTACCTTCGCTATCGACGAGCTGTTGACAAGCCGCAAGGTGAAGTTGACCCGGCTGTTCTGCAGTCATACAAAATTTTGGAAGCATTAATGGGCGGTAACATCCGCGGTAAGTTGGATTTCTAGAGTTTAGAAATGGCAGTAACCGTAGAAATCATGCACGACCAAGCGAGCGGTACCCTCCCAACTGAGGCTGTTCAACTAGGTATACAGCTACTAGCACCATTAGTGGGGGAACTAATGGTGGTACGCGATGACCGTCAGATACGGGTTGCAGACCCGGCGCTGGATATTGTGCGTAGTGACCGGATCCGTTGGCCGCGTCTGCCGGCTAACTTTACTCTAGTACTAACTGATCGACAGTTGTGTTCAGCTGCTGGTGATGAACTATCGCGCAAGGCTGGAGTCGCTGCTGTAGGAGCTGACGTGGCAATAATCACTCTTGATAACGCCGCTGGTCAGGCAGGGGTTTCGATGACTACCGCCCACGAGATGGGGCATTTATACGAGGTTTTGGACCCGTGGTCTAGCGCAGAGGCCGGACATTGCGTTGATGATAGCTGTCTAATGTTTCCAATTTCGGTGAGGATGATCGACGTAATCCGAACCGATGAAACAACTCGCCTGAAACGTATGAAATCACGTCTCGGCCTGCATCAGATAGAAAGCGTGCGAGTGCCTTCAAGGTCAAAGTTCTGCGCCAGCTGTGAAGTCGACTTGATAAAGCAGTCTCGTTCATTAGCACCCAAACATGCACAAAAGCTTCTCAAAGGATTCGTGAAAGGCTAGTGGCTACCGGATCTGTTAGAATAAGTACATGAATCCAACCCAAACTATTACCGACGCCAAAACTAAATTTAACCAGGCTGTAGAGCATTTTCAGGGTGACCTGAAGAGCCTGCGGACTGGACGGGCTAGCGCTTCGATGCTTGATGGCATCAGTGTTGAAGCTTATGGAACGATGATGCCGCTCAACCAGGCGGCGACTATCACAACTCCTGAAGCTCAGTTGATCCAGATATCGCCGTTCGATCCTAGTAATATTCAGGCCATAGCTCAGGCGATCCGGAACAATCAAGCCCTTGGGCTTAATCCGTCTGACGATGGTCGGGTCGTCCGCGTGCCAGTACCGCCGCTGACCGAAGACCGTCGCCGAGATTTGGCCAAGCAAGTCGGCCAGAAACTGGAAGCCTGTATGGTCAGCTTGCGTGGTATTCGTCATGAAGCCATGGACGCAATTGCTCGTGCCAAAAAGGACAAAGAGATTGGTGAAGACGACGCCAAACGTTTCGAAAAACAGGTTGACGACGCCATGAACACCGCCCGGTCAGCCGCAGATATCTCGGCCAAGTCCAAAGAAACCGAAATCATGACCCTGTAGCCCAGCTGGTCTGCTAGAATAGAGAGTAATGTCAGTTATTTTGCTAGTTGTGGGGCTGTTACTGTTCGTCAGCCTGGTGGTAGTCCACGAGTTTGGGCACTTTATAATGGCCCGACGCGGCGGTGTTGAAGTCGAGGAGTTCGGCATCTTCTTCCCACCGCGTTTATACAAGTACAAGACCAAGGCTGGCTGGGATTTCACTATCAACTTGATCCCGCTTGGCGGTTTCGTGAAGCTTAAAGGTGAGCACGACAGTGACACCGCCAAGGGAAGTTTTGGAGCAGCTAGTCTGAGCCGCAAGGTCAAGATTATGGCGGCTGGAGTAGTCATGAACCTGATCACGGCGCTGGTGCTGTTCACTGGTGTGGCGCTAGTTGGCATGCCGAAGCTTATTGACAACCAGTTCACCGTCAAGAGCGACACGCATATCGTCGACCAACAGGTTTTGGTGACATATGTTGAACCAGGATCACCAGCCTCAAAGATTGGCCTGAAAGCCGATGACCAACTGTTCAGCCTGAGCCGACCGGGATACAGTCCGGTAACTGTGACGACGTCCAAAGACTTGCCGGCAATCACAAAGCAATTTGCTGGGAAAACTGCTGTCTTGACTTATCAGAGGCAAGGGCAGATGAAGCAGGCGACAGTTACGCTCAATAGCCAGGCAGCTGTCGAGGCTAGTCAGAAAACCGATAACCCCAAGGGCTACCTGGGCATCGGCCCAACTGACTTTATACTTCAGAAATCAACTTGGTCAGCGCCAATTGTGGCGGTTGGACTTAGTGCTCAGCTGACCGGTCTGACTTTCCAGGGTCTCGGCCACGCCCTGGCCGGGCTAGGCAGTACGATCGCTGGCGGCCTGACAGGCAACACTCAGGCTCGTCAAAATGGCCAAACCAGCGCCTCTAGCCAGGTCTCGGGGCCGCTGGGCATATTCTTTATCCTAAAGACTGGCAGCCTGCTTGGTTATAAGTTTATGCTGATGATTATTGCCTACATATCGTTGACGCTGGCGATCATGAACATCTTGCCAATACCGGCACTAGACGGTGGTCGATTGTGGATTACGCTGGTGGCCCGGGCGCTTAAGCGGCCATTAAGCGCCGCCGCCGAGGAGCGGATAAACCTTATTGGCTTCCTGGTGCTGATATCGCTGATAATCCTGATCACGAGTGTCGATGTCCAGCGATTCTTCTAGCCCAGATACAGAGGTGGTCGTAGCCGATAGTCGAGCTCCGTGGCGGCCGCTGATCGGCCTATTTTTTATAGTCGTAGTCTTTTACGGTGCCCAGCTGCTGGCGAGTATAGTCGTCTCGCTCTACCCATTATTGCAGCATTGGTCCAAGGCTCAGGCCAGCGCCTGGTTTGATGCCCACAGTATCCTGATCCAATTCCTAGTTATCTCGGCATCAACACTCATCACAGTGACTGCGCTGCGCCAATTCCTGAGCCATTACAAGTTAAGTCTTGGCTTTCTGGGGCTTAGCAAGCCTAAGTGGTACCAGCCTATGCTTGGCATTCTAACGGTTCCTGCCTACTACCTAACTTTTGCCATTTTGCTGTCGATCACCAGTATGTTGTTCCCAGACCTCAACGTTAACCAAAAACAAGACATCGGCTTCAATAATGTTGTTGGTCAGTCTCAGTTGATCTTTACATTCATCAGTCTGGTTGTATTGGCGCCGCTGCTTGAGGAGATTGTTTTTCGAGGCTTTATCTACAAGACGCTGAGGCGACCGTTTGGGATTATCGCCGCCGGCATACTAACCTCTGTGCTATTTGGAGCCGGGCACTTGCTGGAGGGCGGCGATGGTAGTCTGCTATACGTTGGAGCGCTCCAAACCTTCGTGCTCAGCCTGTACTTGGTTTGGCTGCGCCAAAAGACCGGGAACCTGTGGGCCAGCATCACGTTGCACGCCAGCAATAACCTGATCGCTTTCGTTGCGCTCTTCATCTTACACACCAACTAGGCTACACTGTATTCAACAGAGACAAAGGCAAAGGAATATCCGTATGAAATCATCACAACTTTTTACCCGCACTAGCAAATCAATCCTAGCTGACGAAACCGCGCGCAATGCTCAGCTGCTTATTCAAGCTGGCTATATCCACAAGGAGATGGCTGGAGTCTATACGTTTCTGCCGTTAGGCAAGCGAGTTTTGGACAATATAGTGCAGGTTGTCCGCGAGGAGATGAACGCTATTGGTGGTCAGGAAGTCAGCATGACAGCCTTGCAACACAAAGATGTTTGGGAGGCGACTGGACGCTGGTCGGACGACGTCATTGACGTCTGGTTCCGGACGACTATCTCTGGCGGTACTGAGGCCGGTCTGGCGCCGACTCACGAGGAGCCGATAACAAACATGATGCGACAGTTTATCAGCAGCTACAAGGATTTGCCGGCTCAACCCTACCAGTTCCAAACCAAGTTTCGCAATGAGCTGCGCTCCAAAAGTGGCCTGATGCGTGGCCGCGAATTCTTGATGAAGGATATGTATTCGTTCAATGTTGACCAAGCCGCACACGACGTTTTTTACGAGCAGACGGCCGTCGCCTACGCTAAAGTCTTTGAACGATTGGGCATTGGCGACTGTACTTACAAAACCTTCGCCAGCGGTGGTAGCTTTAGTACCTACAGCCACGAGTTCCAGACGCTTAGCCCGGTCGGAGAGGATACTATTTATGTCCATGAGGGTAAGAAAATTGCCATCAACCAAGAAGTTTACAACGATGAAGTTTTAGCTGACCTCGGTGTAACAAAAGACGAGCTGGTCGAAAAAACTGCCGTCGAAGTCGGCAATATTTTCACTCTAGGTACGAAGTTTTCTGACGCATTAGATCTCAAGTTTACAGCCGAAGACGGTAGTGCACACAGTGTTTTCATGGGTAGTTACGGCATAGGCCCCTCGCGTCTGATGGGGCTACTGGCTGAGCACTTTGCTGATGCTCGTGGGCTGGTCTGGCCAGCGGCAGTCGCTCCTGCACAGGTCTACTTGGCTCGACTCGGTGACAACGACGACGTCGTCAAGCAAGCCGACAAATTGTATGACGACTTAATGTCGCAGGGCGTCCAGGTGCTCTATGACGAGCGTGATTCTCGTCCGGGCGAGAAGTTTGCTGACGCCGATTTGCTTGGCATGCCATGGCGGGTGGTTATCAGCGACAAAACGGTTGCCGCCAACAGCTTCGAGGTAAAAGCTCGAACTGCGACTGATGTTGAAATGCTCAGTAAGGACGATCTTGCAAAAAGACTAGGCATATCCAGCTAGTCATTGCTATAATAGGCGCAACTTCACCTGAGTGGGCCGGAGTTAAGACGGCGTTACCACTATTACGATACCAATACTGAGAGGGAGATATTATGAGAAAACTATTTAGACTAACACAAGTAGGTGTCGACGAGCTAAAGACCGAGAAGGACGCTCTGGTCGCTCGTCGTCCCGAGATAGCGGAATCTATACGAACTGCGCGTGAGCTAGGTGACTTGTCGGAAAACGCCGAGTACCAGTCAGCCCGAGCTGACGCTGAGCGCAACGATAACCGCATCTCCGAGATTGACAGTATTCTAAATAATGTTGAGATTATCAAGAAGTCATCCGGCTCAAAAGTCCAATTGGGCTCGACGGTCACCCTAAAAGGCCAAGGTCCCAAGACCAAAGAATTCCAAGTGGTTGGAACAGTCGAGGCCGATCCGCTCAACGGCAAAATTTCCGACGAATCACCCATTGGTAAAGCCGTGCTCGGCAAAAAAGTCGGCGACGAAGTCGAGATCAAAACTCCGACCGAGACTACGACCTACAAAGTCTCCGCCATCGCCTAGCTCGAGCAACTGGCTAACAGATACGATATAGGCTATACTGGGCGTAAATATGCAGTGGCTAAACCAAATCGCCGATGACCTGATAGACCGCCACCCAGACGGTGAGATTTTGATCGAATCTGGAGGTTCACCTAGCGGCACACATCACATAGGACACATGCGTGAGTTCGCTACGGCCGACGCCATAATGTTGGAGCTGCGTCGCCGAGGTCGTCGGGCGCGCCACATTTACTTTGCTGACGACCTAGACGCTTTCCGTAAGGTTCCGGTTGATGTCCCAGAGGACTTCTCACGCTACCTCGGCATGCCACTATGTGACGTTCCGTCACCAGTCGGTGGTGCCAGTCAGTCGTACGCCGACTACTTCTTGTCGCAGCTTGAGCGGGCAACGGCAACTCTCGGCATCGAAGTCGAATTCATCCGTGCCCACGAGAAATATCGCAGCGGATATATGGTACCAGCTATAGAACGCAGCCTAGAGTGTGTGCCAGAGGCGCGTAGCGCACTGGAAACTATCTCTGGCCGTCAGTTGGATGATGGCTGGACGCCGATACAGGTGCTTGAGGCTGGCCGGCTGAAAAATCGCCAGTTCGTTAGTATCGACAAGTCAGACAAGACTGTCCGCTACGTCGATAAAGACGGCACAGAACAGGCTGCTCATTATGACAAAGGCGAGGTCAAACTGGACTGGCGTCTCGATTGGCCAGGCAGATGGTGGTTACTAGGCGTTGACTGCGAGCCATCCGGCCGTGATCATATGACCAAGGGCAGTTCATACGATACCGGCGTGCAGATCATGCAAGATGTGTACGAAGGGGAGGCGCCGTACCCAGTTTCCTACGATTTCATAAACATGGTCGGAGACACAAAAAAGATGAGCGCCAGCAAGGGTACCGGTCTCGATGCCGAAGAGGGTTCAACCATCATGCCACCAGAAGTCGTACGCTACTTCATCCTGCGTTCAGCTCCGCTGAAACGCTTGTATTTTGATCCGGTTAACGGCGTTGTCCAGCTCATGGACGAGTTCGCGGCTTTTGCGGCCCGCTCGGACCGCTCCGATAGCGAAGAGCAGCTACTATATATCAGCACCCGCGGCATTGAGCAGAAGACAGTTAGCCGTGTGCCATTTTCACTATTGGTTGCCAGCTACCAGGCAGCTCTCAAAGTCGTCGAGCTTACTTTGGCAATTATCGGGCGTTCGGAGTATGCCGAGGTGGCCAAAGCCGACGCAGAAATTATACGAGCCGAACTGCAGTTTATCGACGCTTGGCTCGAGAAACGGGCCCCCGAAGACGTAAAATTCTCGTTATCCGACAGCTGCGATGCTACTGGCTTTAGCGACGCCCAGAAGCTATTCATGGGCACTCTGGCCGACAAAATCGCCGCCGCACCCACCGATGCCGATGGAGCCTGGTTCCACAATGCCATCTATGAGCTGCGCGATGACGCTACGCCCCCCAAGGAGCTGTTCACGACGTTATACCTGGCAATCATTGGCAAGACGAGTGGCCCGCGTGCAGGATGGTTCCTGAGCATCCTGCCCCGCGACTGGCTGGTAGCTCGCTTGCGCCTCGAGAACTAATTTTTAATGCATGGCTAAATAGACTTGTAACTCATCGTCTCTAGGCATAGAATTTAGCTATGTTGATTCCAGGCGAAATCTTCCCATACAAACCACTGACCGCCAACGATAAACTTATGGTTACTTCAATGTGTGGCGGCAGGCCGGTCGAAGACCCAGAACTGTTTCGCAACTTTTTGGTGACTTCAGGTGTTCCTACCCTAGGCTCAACTTTGATGCGTACCTTTCTCAATAAGATCGCTTGGGAAACGGTGACCGAGTTTGGATTTTCTGATCAAAAGTCACTTAAGCATGTCAATCGTGGCATATTGTTCTATGCCGGTGTAGTCTCCGAAATCGGGGGAGTTGGCCAGATCCCATATCACCGTGAGGTTTTGCAGCGTGTAGCCGATGCCGATCCGCGCAATCGTGCGATCGACGGGATGCAACGGCTGTCAGCAGAATCGAGCAGTTTTAGTAATTTTATGGCTGATATGCGTCCCGGTTTAGACAATCTAGCTGATGACCAGCGCTACAGTTTTGCTGTCATGGGCGCCGGCATAGCCCATGTTATTTGTACTGGCTCGATCGAACAAACCTATTTTGATGCTCAGAGCTCGTTGTTCGACAGGGAGCTAGATCCCGATATGGCTGATTTAGCCGCTTTGTTCGATACTGAATTCGGGCAAGACTAGCCCGAGCTATACTATACATGGTATAGTATAGCTGTGATTGAAGTATCAGACGATCGATTTCAGCAGCTTATAGACCAGGCACTAACCGAGCTGCCGGGTGAACATGTCCAGCGCATCCAAAACATAGCTATTATCTACTCGGACGAGCCAACGCCAGATCAACGTCACCAGCTGGAGCTACGGCATGACCAGACCTTACTTGGTCTGTACGAGGGGCTTCCGCTCCCGGCGAGGCAGGGCACAACTCGCATCTATCCCGACAAGATCACGCTGTTTCGCTTGCCACTTGCCGCAATGGCTAATACTGAAGCTGAGCTCCGCGAGGAGATCAAGCACACACTGTGGCATGAAATCGCTCACTACTATGGTCTCGACCACGAACAGATTGCCGCCAAAGAATAAGCGCTACTTGAGTTTGTCGGCAAATTTTTGACGTAATTTCTGGATTTTGGGGTCGATTATTGCCATGCAATAACCGACGCTCGGGTTTTTGGCGTAAAAATCTTGCATATATTCGTCGGCTGGCCAGAACTTTTCGAAGGCCACGATTTGAGTTACAATCGGCTCTTTGTACAAAGGAGCTGCAAAGTTAACGGCCAATTCTTCGGCGATCATTCGTTGCTCGTCGTTGTGGTAGAGGATTATTGAGCGGTATTCTTCGCCGGTGTCATAGTTTTGTCGGTTAAGTGTCGTTGGATCATGCATGACGAAGAAAATTTCGAGGATTTCGGTGTAAGTAATAACTGACGGGTCGAATGTGACATGTACTACCTCTGCATGCCCCGTATCTCCCATGTAGACTCTATCGGTTGTCGGATTATCGACATGGCCTCCACTGTATCCGGCTTCGACAGACTCAACGCCTCGTACCCGGCGATAAAATGCGTCTAGGCACCAGTAACAGCCAGCTCCGAGGGTCGCGATTTCCATAGTTGCTAGTATACTGGACAGATGACGATTATTTTTGATTTTGATGGCACTATTGCTGATAGTTTTGACTACGTATTGGAGTTTTTGACTGTTGAGGCAGGTGTTGAACCATTGATCGGTACCGATCGACAGGCTTTTCGCAACCTGTCGATGATTGCCATGGCTCGTAAGTTAGGTCATCGACATTGGAAACTACCACTGTTATTCTGGAAGGGCAAGCGGGTAATGAGCAGGGCGTTGGAAACCATCACGCCTTTCGATGGTATGCCCGAAGTTATTCGTAAGCTGCATGCTGAGGGGCATGAGCTGTTCATCGTCAGTAGCAATAGTCTGTTGAATATCCGGGAGTTTTTGCACAAGTATGAACTACACGAATACTTTCTGGAGATATATGGCAGTGTCGGCATGTTTGGCAAGGCGCCAGTGCTGCGCAAATTGCTACGCGAACAACACTTGGAGCTAGCCGAAAGCCTGTATGTCGGTGACGAGCAGCGAGATGTAGCAGCTGCACAGTCGATACAGATGCCGATAATTGCTGTGCTGTGGGGCTTCGCTCGGCAGGCTGATCTGCGTCGGCGTCGTCCGACTGCATTGGCCGAGACTCCAGACCAAATCATCACCATTATAGAGGAGTTATAATATGGAATTGACCGAAGTTAAGATCACCAAACTTGTCCACGGCGGGCAAGGTCTGGGCGAACTGCCAGATGGCCGAAAAGTTTTTGTTTGGAACGGGCTACCGGGCGAAACTGTCCGGGTGCGGATTATCAAAACCAAGAAATCATTTGCCGAAGCCATCGCCGAGGAAGTTGTCGTGGCCTCGCCGGTTCGCGTCGAAGCCCAGGAATCCAACTACTTGGCAACATCTCCTTGGCAGATAGTCAACTTCGAGGCAGAAAACGAATACAAAAAAGATATTGTGACAGAATGTTTTGCTCATGAAAAAGTTGTGTTACCGGTTACCGGGTCGGTGATTCATGACGCAAGACAGTGGAATTATCGCAACAAGATGGAGTACAGCTTTTGGGGTGACGACGATGGTCTGCACTTGGCGCTCCACCAGCGCGGTAGCCATGGCAAGCAAATAGTCACTGGCAGTCGCTTGGCCATGCCCGCGCTCGATGCCGCCGCCGACGCCATAGTTAAGCAACTATCAGATATGGGGGCCAGAGCCGGTGATCTCAAAACCTTGATAGTTCGGACTAGCCAAAGCGGCGAAGCCGTAGTCGCGCTGTACACCAAATTGCAGCAGTTCAGCCGCCTGGAGCTGCCAAAGACTATCAAAGGGTTACGTGTTTACCATTCCAACCCGCGCTCACCAGCGTCAGTGCCGACCGCACTTATCTACGAACTCGGCAACACTATGCTCAGCGACGAACTGCTTGACCAGACTTTTCACTACGATGTCGACTCATTTTTTCAGGTTAACCCCCCAGTATTTGAGTTGGCTCTTCAATCTATCAAGAGTCATGTCACCGAAGCTTCAATCACAGATCTGTACGCCGGCGTCGGCACTATTGGCCTCAGCGTCGCTAGTAGCTCAGTCGACCTAGTTGAACTCGACTCGGCTACCGCCCACATGGCCGCTGAAAATGCTGCGCGCAGCCACATAAGCAGCTCGGTCGTCGAAACCTCAGCCGAAAAAGCCTTGGAATACATCACGTCCGACAAGCCGGTTATCGTCGACCCACCTCGAGCCGGGCTGCATCCAAGTGTCACAGCTCACTTACTAGATGTGCTGCCGCCCAAAATTGTATATTTGTCATGCAATCCAGCTACGCACGCCCGCGATTTGGCGTTGTTGCAAGCGAAATACACCATTACTGACTTTCAGATTTTCAACTTCTTCCCCCGCACCCCACACATCGAAACACTGGCCATCCTGGAGCTAAATAAGTAATGGCGAACAGCTATTGGCGCGAGAGGAGTCTACCATATCAGCCGGGGCAGCTAGCCCCATTTAAGGTGTCACGCTCCAAGATAGAGTTGTTTATGCAGTGCCCGCGCTGTTTTTGGCTCGACGTGCGCAAAAAGATTACTCGACCGAGTACACCACCGTTCAATATCAACAAAACCATCGACGAACTCTTCAAAAAAGAGTTTGATGTCTACCGAGAGCAGGGCAAACCACATCCGTTGATGACCGAATACAAGGTTGACGCAGTGCCATTCCAGCACAAGGATCTGGACACCTGGCGTGAGACATTCGTAGGTGTAGTAACCCTCCACCAGCCAACCAATCTGCACGTTTTTGGTGGTGTCGACGATTTGTGGGTGAGCCCGAGCGGCCAGGTAATCGTCGTTGACTACAAAGCCACCTCAAAAGACAGGGAAGTAAGTATCGATTCTGACTGGCAGATTAGCTACAAACGTCAGCTCGAAGTCTACCAGTGGCTGCTGCGCCGTCAGGATCTAGACGTCTCCGACACCGGCTACTTCGTCTATGCCAACGGCCGAGTCGATGTCGACGGCTTTCATGACCGTGTCGAATTTCGCACCAAAGTAATTGCTTACAAGGGTTCTGATAAATGGGTTGAACCAACGTTACTCAAGATGAAGGCCACTATGGACAACGACGTCATGCCACCAGTCGGCGACGACATTATGGGTGGCCCATGCAGCTATTGCTCTTACGCTCGCGCCCGCACTGAACTGACGCTCGAACATCTGAAGCATTAGTTTGTTGCAAAGCTGATTGACGCGTGAGAGTATATCACTATGACGACGCCCGAGACGATTGATTATCAGCCGCTTGATGCGATGAAGTCAGCCTGGAAATTGGCGTTGCGCCGAAGCTTACGGGGGATCTACTTGTTGGGCTGGATTGGTAGCTTTGTGGTCGTTACTCTGATGATACTTAGTAAGATAGATCTGGCAACCAGCCTGTTAGGTCTTGCGCCCATGCTAGCAGTCGTTGGTCGTATGACGACCAAGATCAAGAATGATATATGGTTGAATTTCGCTCGGGTCAATGGCTGGCAGTTAGACACCGTGACATCGGCCGATGCTTTACTGCCAGAGAGTTTGGAGTTTGGACACAGCCGTAAGTCTAGTCCGGTCATTCGCGCCGATGTGTCAGGGGTCGATTGTGGCGTATTTGTATTTGATACGACAGTCGGCAGCGGCAAAAACAGTACAGTTTACCATAATACCGTCGTCCAAATTGTTTTGCCAAAGGTATTGTCCCCGCTATTGTTGCACAGTAAGTCCAAGTTATCGAGCAACCACGAGAACGGAGCCTTCGTCGGTCGTAAACAGCTTCAATTAGAGGGCAACTTCAACCAGCATTTTGATCTAACAATCTTTGAAGGGCAGCAGATAGAAGCTTTGACCATATTGACCCCTGACGTGATGCAGTGCTTAATCACCTATGGCAAGGACGTCGACCTAGAGATCGACGGCTCAAATCTATATCTGTATGTTCGATCCGATCGGCGCGATCCAGATCACATGAGGCAGCTGTTTAGGTCAGTAGCAGCCATTCATCAACAAATTGTCGAGAACATCCTGATTGTGCCGGTTCGTGCTCCCTTAGCATAATGTATACTGGTGGCATGTTAGATATACAGTTTATCCGCGACAACCCCGACCTAGTTCAGAAAAAAGCTGAAGAGAAGGGTTATGGTGGCGTTGATGTCGCAGCACTTCTGGCTATTGATGCTGAGCGCCGACTGCTCGTAGCCCGCATAGACGAGCTGAGAGCGAAGCGCAATACTCAGGCGGCGGAGCTCAAGTCTGGTCGGCCAAGTGATGAGCAGATTGCCAATGGCAAAATGCTTAAAGAGGAAGTTGCTGCTGCCGAAGCCGATCTCGCTGCGGTCGATGCTCAGTACCAGGCACGGCTTGTGGCTATTCCTAATGTCGCCAAAGCAGATGTGCCAGTCGGTGGAGAAGAGATGAGTATCGAAGTCAGTAGTTTTGGCGAGCATCAAACTGGAGCTGAGGATCATTTAGACTACATGGTTCGCCGCGATTGGGTCGACTTTGAGCGCGGCACCAAGGTGGCGGGACCGAAGTTCTACTTCCTGAAGGGCGACGGTGCATTGTTGGAAAATGCCATTACGCAATACGCACTGAACTTTATTATCGCCCACGGCTTTACTTATATGACCGTTCCTCACATGGTCAATGGCCGAGTTGTCACTGGCACCGGTTTTGCTCCAAGATCTGACAAGCAAAGCGATGAATACTTCATTGAAGGTGAAGATTTGTCGCTCATTGCAACGGCTGAGATGTCATTGACTGGCTACCACGCCGACGAAATCATCGACGAGTCGGTTTTACCGCTGCTGTACGCAGGCCTCAGTCCGTGTTACCGCAAAGAGGCAGGCACCTACGGCAAGCACACCCGCGGTTTGTTCCGCGTTCACCAGTTCAATAAGCTAGAGATGTACGCCTATACAATGCCGGAAACTTCGGAGGCGATGCACGAGCGTATCCGTGATATCGAGGAAGAGCTGTGGCAGTCATTGCAGATTCCCTACAGGGTTATCAACATCGCAAGTGGTGACCTAGGTGCTCCAGCTGCCAAAAAATATGACCTGGAGTACTGGTCCAAAGTCGACGGTAACTACCGTGAGCTGACCTCATGCTCGAACTGCACCGATTACCAGACTCGCAATCTCAATATTCGTGTCCGCCGCGCAGACGGAAGTGTCTAGATGCTGCATTCGCTTAATGGCACGGCTGTTGCGTTGGCCCGCTCTCTAGTGGCTATCGTCGAACACTATCAGACTGAAGACGGCCAGCTGCGGGTGCCAGCGGTGTTGCAGCCGTATCTGGGCGGCCGCACACTACTTTAGCTGAAGCTAGTGGACCGGCAACAGAACACTGATGTGTACATTTAAAAGCCGCTTGATCATGAGAAAACTCACAGCTAGGCTGGTATCGGCGGAGTATAATGATAGCTAGTATCTCGTACCAAAGCGCGAACAAGATAAGACAAAAGGAGCACATACATGCTACAAAAATTTGAAATACAGGCCCTACACACCACC
>JBDSWU010000078.1:0-4951 GCA_039926445.1 Saccharimonadales bacterium (SeqCode) | reverse complement strand
ACTGCCCTTCCCTATGCTGCCCGGACTTTCCTCCAACCTTGCGGCTGGCGATTAGCCGATAATCTAGCAAAAGCAGTATACCACCTCTGTTAAGAATTGTCACCCGCGGCGACTTCGACTCGGTTAGTGTCGATACCCAAAGCCTCATCCATTGCCCGATTAACAGCTGCGTCAGCCAGCTTATTGAACTCGCGTGGCACGTGGTCAAATTCGACCTGGTCGAAGCTCTGCACCAACTTGACGACGGCGTCGTGCATTGGCCACAAATCGCGGTTTTTAACCTTAAAGATGCCCTTCATCTGGTTGACGACTAGCATGCTATCCATATATGAATGCACTCGTTTGACACCGAGTTTCTGGCACTCCTCGAGCGCTTCTTTCAGCCCGTTGTACTCAGCCTGGTTGTTTGTCGTAATGCCCATGTATTGGCCGCGATCGACCAGAACATTATCCTCCATGTCCACGATCACGAAGCCAGAGGCAGAAGGTCCAGGATTGCCGCGCGAACCGCCGTCGCTAAAGATCTTGACCTCGTCAGGTACAGCGGTTGAGGCCGGCATCGTTGTCGGCAGCGGTGCCGCAAGCAAGGCATCGATTGCCTCGGCCATCGACCGATCCTTTTCAGTGATATTATGGCCGCCCTCATGGGTGATCAACCAGATCTGGACGACACTCCACTCGTTTTCCCAGCGCGGATGATGTTGCATATGCTCAGCCAAGTCGGCCACCTGCATCATGAACGCCCACGCCGCCTTAAAGTTGTCAAAGTTGAATTGTTTGTACAGTCCGTGTTTGGTTTCTTGCCACATGCTTACATGGTACCATAAATTACCTTGATGCATTGATGCATTGATGCTAAAATTCAAGTATGAGAACTACTATCAACTTCGACGACAAGGTGTTGCGCGCCTTGAAATTACAGGCTGCTCAGAGCGAAGAGTCAGTGTCTGAGTTCGTACAGCGAGCCGTGATCGACCAGTTGCTCGAGGACATGGAGGACATTGAGGACGCCATGGCCCGGATTGGCGAAACCACAATCAGCCACGACGAGCTAATGGGGCAGCTTCACAAAGAAGGCCTGCTCTAGGTGCCCCAAACCTACCGCATCATCTATAGCAAGACGGCTCAGAAAGACATCCGCACCGTTCCCAAGCAACACCTGTCAGCCGTAGCCAGCAAAATTAGCAAGCTAGCTACCAGCCCCCGTCCACGTGACTCGCAAAAACTAAAAGGCTATCGCAACCTCTATCGGATTCGCCAAGGCGACTATCGAATAGTCTACGGCATCGAGGACATGCAACTAGTCGTGATGGTGATCAAGATCGGTCACCGCAAAGACGTCTATAAACAGCTGTAGCCTACGGACGCCAAATGCGCTAGAATAACAGACATCAACTAACGGGGTGTAGCGCAGTTGGTAGCGCGTACGGCTGGGGGCCGTGAGGTCGCAGGTTCAAGTCCTGTCACCCCGACCACTAAATTTTGTGTACAAGTTAGTGTATAATAGTATGTACTATGAATACATCACTCAGATTCAATATTACATTGCCCCACCATCTTGGAATGAAACTTAAAGCTAGTAAAAATCATAGTCGGTTGATCGCCGAATCTCTAGAGCTAAAGTTTGCTATGGATGAGACTAATCGCTTGGAACGCGAACTGGCTAAGGGTTACCAGGACCGTGCTAAGTCCGACGCGATATTAAACAAAGAATTTGATGCAACTATCGGCGATGGTCTCTAAACCCATTCGCCGCGGCGAGATTTACTGGGTAAATTTCGATCCGACCGTGGGCTCAGAGATCCAAAAAAAACGCCCTGCTCTGATTGTCTCTAACGACGTCTCTAACCTTTACTCGCCCCTGGTTACCGTCCTGCCAATTAGTTCCAAAGTCAGCAAACCCTACCCCTTCGAAGTGCTCGTTGAGGCAGGAATTAGCGGCCTAAAGATACGAAGTCTGATCAAAGCTAACCAGATTCGCACCGTCGACAAACAACGATTGACAGGACCTGCCGTTGGCCGCATAAGCAACCCTGAAATACTGGCCGCAGTTGAACTCGCGATCAAGATTCACTTAACGTTATAGTCCTCGAGGATACACTAATCACTACAATGAGCCAGAGGATGAAACCAACGGCCAAGACGCTAATGGCAAAGCGTACATAGCCACCTTGATAGCCGTGATGGGTGACGTTAGCGGCTAAGACGGTTATGGCCACCGTTTGGCCTATGGTGCCAAATAGGTTTAGGGCTGAGATGAGCGACGCTTTATAAGCGTGCTGACGATCATGCAGTAGTTTGGCCTGGAAGACGATCATCCGCACCCTGTCATAGGCGGCCAGCATGGTGAAGGCCAAGACGACGCTAAATGGATTATTCCAGAGCCCTACAAGGAGCAAAAAACCAGACAGGTAGAGTAGATCGAACAGATAGAAAGTAGTTGGCTTGAGCTTGTCGAGTGTGTGCAGATAGCGGCCCATAGCCGCGCCGACTAGACTGCTGAGGGCAACTAAGATTCCGAATAATGTTATGGCGATTCCTGCGTGGCGCCAGACCAACTCGCGGTAATCTCCTCCTCGGTAAGAGACGCCCGCCATCGCTCCTGCGAACACGAACAATGCAATATTTTGACGGTTAACAATGCTGCGAGCTGCGGCAAATGGATTTCGCACTTTTATAGTCATGTCCCTCGGCGGATAGCTGAAGCTATACGCTAAATAAAGCATGACGAGCATGGACACGAAGCCAAGAATGAACGGCAAGGCGTGGTTTATGCTATAGGTCGCTGGTATCAGCGCTAGCAAGACGACATTGCCGATCAGACCGTAGCTCTGTGCCCGGCCCATGACTTTGGCATACTGCTGTTCACGGTCGAGGGAGACAAGTGTGTCATGAATAAAGGCCTCAATGGCGCCCGACTGAAAGGCCCAGCCGCCAAAGAACAAAACTGAGGCAATCGTGCCACCTACAAAATTTGGCATGAACACATACAAGAGCGGCGATGTTACGGCGATCCAACTTCCGGTCACAATCGCTGCGCGGTTGCCGTATCGGTCAGCGAAATATCCGGTAGGCAATTGCAAAACCAGCTGGACTATTGCCGAAATAACAGAGATGACAGCCAGCTGGCCGATAGTTACTTTGCCTGCACTGACTAACTGGATGGTGATCAGCGGAAGATAGACGCGCTTGGTAAAAATCTTGTACCACGAGTACTTACCGATGTTCTTTTCAAGCTGTTGTTTGTATTCGGGGGTCATCTCATAATAGTAGCAAATAAAGGGTCGGGCAGCGAGGTGATCACCTGAGGCATTCCCAGGGGGATGCGCGCACGGACAGACCACGGTCTGTACGGATATTGCACTTCCTAATGATTAGTATTCAGATAATCATTATCTCGCGAATGGACACTAGTGCCCTGCCCGACACATCTAGTATAGCGCGTCCACGTCCAGCTACGGTAAGAAATGTAACACGTACTGGTTGAGAGTGCCTATAAAGCCGCCCAGACCGCCAAAGAACACTAACCCGAAGACTAGAAAAAGTCCAAACGGTTCCAGTTGGAGTAACAACCGCTGCAATGGTTCTGGAGCAAAAGCGTAAAGCACTCTTGAGCCGTCGAGGGGTGGAATCGGCAAGATGTTGAAGACGAACAGCGCTACATTCAGAACCACAAAGAGGCTGAGCGCAGCGTACGCAAACCCGCTAGGGTCGCCGACCAGTCGGATAGCCAAGGCACCAATAATGGCTAACAACAGATTGGACAGCGGGCCGGCGGCGGCAATCATGGCAGCGCCAAACTCCTCATACTTTACATACCGTGGGTCAAAAGGCACTGGCTTAGCAGCTAATATCGGCGCGCCCAGTAGCACTATCGTCGCGATTGGCAACGCCACAGTCATCACCGGGTCAATGTGACGCAACGGATTTAGGCTGATCCTACCCTCGTCACGCGCCGTCGTATCGCCCAACCGAAAACCAATATAGGCGTGCATAAACTCGTGGATAGTCAGTGACACTAATATAAACACGATAAGCAGGACGATTTGGGTTAAACTCGAAGTCAAAAGCATCTCTCCAGTATAGCAAGACCGAGTCTTTTAATCGCACTCCTGTAAGGGACACCTCCTTGCGGAGCTAGATTTGGTTGGGCAGCAGCTCATCAAAGCGACTGGCCGGAAAAGTCTTTACACCTTACCTTCTCAGATTTAACTTTTTAGTGTTAAAAACACCGTTTTATCTCTGTTGGTGTACTAGCATTAACCAAATTTTGTGAAAAATTTTTCACAAAATTTGGTTAAACAGCATATATCACCCCGGGAGATAAATGACATTCACGATAAAACGTTAAAATCGAGGACTACCACAACAGACCTGTAACTAATGCGATTAAGTTACGGCTGGCGACCAGAAAATAAACAACAACCATAGCGGCGCTGCAGCACAGAATGCGATTACATAAAAACGCTCGAGTGAGCGTTGACTTCGTGGCGGTTTTGCACTACAATAACAGATTGAATCTACAATAACTTGTAAGGATAACTATGCAGAAGTGTGAACTCACCGGCAAAGGCAAGCAGTACGGCAGCAATGTCAGCTTTTCTCAGCGCCACACCAAGAAAGTTTGGAAGCCAAATCTTCAGACCAAGACGCTGATGGTCGACGGCAAAAAAGTCACCATGAAGATCAGCACTCAGGCCATTCGCACGCTCAAGAAAAAGGGCCTGCTGATCCCTGTCACCAACACCCGCAACCCAGCCAAATAATACCTCGGGTTACGGCAAAAACGCCCGGATAACCGGGCGTTTTTAATTAGATATATCTGTTAGGATTTTTCGAGAATTACCAGTCGAGTGGCGTCCGAAATCTCGTTAGACTTGAGCTTGAGCTTGGCAGTCGTTTCGCTTGGCTCCATGCCAAGTTCGTGCAGAGCATTCGATAGTTCTTGTTG
>JBDSWU010000077.1:0-3827 GCA_039926445.1 Saccharimonadales bacterium (SeqCode) | reverse complement strand
AAATAATACGGTTGGC
The DNA here is from genome assembly GCA_039926445.1 of Saccharimonadales bacterium (SeqCode). Taxonomy (GTDB): domain Bacteria; phylum Patescibacteriota; class Saccharimonadia; order Saccharimonadales; family UBA4665; genus JBDSWU01. The sequence continues at coordinate 3,811 of JBDSWU010000077.1, read as the reverse complement.
TAGTGGTTTGGTCGTAGTAGATTTGCCCAGCAACGGGACTAGTTGGCTGGGCTGTCGGAGTAATTACCACCGTATTAGCCACATCAAGCTGACCGTTAATCGACAGGTGGTCAGCCTTGCCAACCTCTATCTGCTGACCATCACTCAGAGCACCGAGTGAGATCTGTCCACCGCTGTAGTTGGTGACATTGACATGTCCGGACGCGTCCAACTGTGTCTTGCTCTTGTTGCTACTCAGCACCAGGCCGCCAACACCAACTATGACCGCAAATAACATAGCGGCACCGGTGATAATCAGTGCTCGGCGGTTATAGCCGATCGCCCTGGATGTTACCTGCAAAGGAGCTGCCTGAGACGTTGATACATCAGCCGTCGTCGACTCCAGACTGGAGTCGTACTCTGAGCTATCGTATTGCATCTGGCTGTTTGGTCCCACGTACGTCGTGCTTTCCGTTTATTTTCAGCTGTTTGTTCGCTCACCCCACCTACAGGGTATAATTGTGCGTAATTCTATTGTAGACCACTGCACTAACAGATACCACGATAACTGAACAAATATATCTCTGTATTTTACTTCTTAAGCTTAGGTTGTTTTTGAAGAACTACAGGGGTAGCAACTAGCAAAATAGTTGTCGAGTTATCCACAGTTTTTTATCGCTTTTTCTGCACTATATGACAAAAATCAACAAAACATTCCAATTTGGGTTATTTTGGGCAGCTGTTTTTGCGCATCCAGTCATCAAAATACCGTGTTCAGACATTTTATTGCGATGATAATGTATTTTTTACTCAGTAACAGATGTGGTTGGCCAAGTTTGTCGCCTTTATCACATCATCTCAAAAGAAGCACTATAACCACTCCGGCCACAACGGACGCTAGCCCGGCCATAGCAAGAACACTGGACAATGAGCGAAAGACTGCGAACTTGGCCAGTGGGTTGCGACCGATCGAGATAATCGTGCTGTAAATAGAACCGTATATCAGCACAACCAACGTAATCACAGTTACGGCTAATACTATGAGCGCTATGACGATTCTAGTTGTCGGGATCGTCTTACCGGTGATTCCTCTGACAAACTTCTGAAGACCACTGAGCGATGCGTCACCGCCTCCGCCTGATGTGCCTGGCGCAATATTTATGCGCACGTAGCCGATGGTAATTTGCTTCTTGACACCATTTGTATCAGTGACGGTCTGTTTAGTCAGTGGCCCGCTGGTTGTAACTAGCGGCGATTGTGCCAGTCCGATGGTACGAGAACCCTGTCCGGCCTTCATGCCGACGCCGTCGAACGGTGAAACTGCTATCTCGTCACCCACACCCACCGGTCCGTTCAGATCACTGACGAGTACAGTCGCTGTACCCGTCGTTGCGACTTGGACCGTCTCCTTGCTTACATCTACCGCCAACAACGAGTCTTTGGAAGCAACTACTACGCCAATTATCCGAGCACCGTTTTTGATGTTTGAAGCCTCCACATAGTCACTACTCTGCGGATCGAGACTGACTATACTGGCTAAAGTGATCCGACTGTTACTTCGGTAAGAGTGCGATAAGTTGGCTGACGAGGCACTGGCCGGCGACAAGCTGACCAAAAGTAAGCCAGCCCCCACGGCAACTAGTGTAATCCTGAGGTGTTGAAGCCTGCGCATATTACTTATGATTATAGCACCCCGCCGCTCTGCCACTGAGATGCCTTCGGTCAGTCGTAACGGTCGACACAATCTATGTGTGCAAAATCACTTGCACAACAGGTTTATACTAGATATAGGCACAAATATAGACATGGCTACAAATGAAAAACGACTTCGTTTATGTGAACGCTCTCCCGGCGATAACTGGAGAGTGATCGTCGAGCTGGTTGGAACCAACGGTCCCTTGCCTGAATCGTCAGCAATTGACCTAGAACACAGCCTGCTGCAAGATCCTAAAACTTTTGCAGGTCAAGTTGCACTACGCGGCATCGCTTGCGAGGCCGGCGATTACTTGGTGGACTTCCGAGTCGGTCACAGCGGCGATAACTTTGGTGCATTAGAAGCAGCTATGGCAGCTGTCGACCAGATTATATGCACCGAGCGCCTCCCGGCTACTATCGGCCATGCCGGCATGGCACCGGAGTCCGAGATCCGCCCCGACATGCCGACTGACCAGGCGTGGCAGTACACTTCCGACGTCACCCCCGAGGCACTAGATATATTGGACATCCTGCGTGCCAATATTATGGACCAAGCCGTGAACAACGCTCACTTGATCATCGATGCTGAGCTGGCAGAATTATTGAGCGGGCGTTAGGCAATGCTTATCGAGAACCCTCATTGGAAACCTACTGGCACGCGACCACATCAGTTGTCGTGGGCAAGCTACCTAGTACTGTCACCACCGGCTGGTGAATCTCTCAACAAGCGACAATTAGAACGTTACGGAACTTGGCTGGCCAGCCCCAACTACGCCAACATCCAACTCATCAAAATACGACGTGACCCCGAACTATTTTATTGGGCATTGTCTTTCGTGATCGAAGCGCCAACTGAGAAACAAGCGATAGCCAACACGGCACGTGTCGCGCTAGAGGGGTTAGATGCTGCAGATGTTAATGTTGGCAGCCTGCAGCACGTCGAGAACCACCTCGAGCCTTATGAGAAGTTCACCGATACTATCGACCAGGCACTGCGTTCCGGTCAGCCCCCCGTCACGCTGGATAGTCACCGCTACGATGTTAATGACCCTGGGTTCGCTTACCACACCTTTATCGACGCGCGAAAGGAAATGATCGAACTTACGAGTCTGCTCAATTAAAAAATCCTACCGAAGTAGGATTTTTTAATTGGTGGGCGATGAGGGACTCGAACCTCCGACCTCGTCATTATCAGTGACGCGCTCTAACCAGCTGAGCTAATCGCCCTGGGACTGTCCGGCGGACAGTTTCGTCGACACTTAACAAAATTTCAAAGTGAAACAAGGTTAGGTCTGGTGGAGACACAGGGACTCGAACCCTGGACCCCCTGCTTGCAAAGCAGGTGCTCTAGCCAACTGAGCTATGTCCCCATACACCCCTACCGAAGTAAGGTACCAAAGTATTCTACCGAAAAAAAGCCAATAAAACAAGGGTGGGCCCTCAGAAATCCCATTCCCCTACGACAGCTCCTCTACGCCATAGTGCTTTTGTCTGGGCTCCCTTGGGCCACCGGCCTCGCTACCTAGGGTGGAACCCCAATAGTGCCGATGTGGTTATGGAATGAGACCCCATACCAGTCATTCTGCATATTTCGTCTTTAACGTTTAGGTGTTAAGCAGTTGTTTGGCTCTTCGGTCATATCGGTGCTTTAACAATATTACGTGAAAATATTTTCACGTAATATTGTTAAACTGTATTATTCACTTCTGAAGGAAACAGGGCTTTAACGTTTAAACGTTAAAAACGAAAAGTGGCTATAGAGACATGTCATTAGTTAGGGTACATATATGCTACTGGTGGTCCCGAGAAAAGAGCGGGAGATGAGGCGAAACCAGAGGTATCTGGGCCGGTGGCCCACTGGGGCTCAAGGAAACCTAGCGGAGGCTTAGCGGAGCTGTCGTAGAGGCATGCGATTTGTGGGGGCCAACAAAGAAAAAGAGCGCTCTCGCAGGGCGCTCTTTTGGACAATTATGACGAATACTATGAACGTTAAAAACTGGATAGTGCAAATCAAACGTCGCTCGTTTTACAGAACTGAAATCTTGTCCTCATATTACCGAAGTAAATGAGGAGAATTGAATGATCAGTACTGATTTTATCATTCAACAAGATCGACCTAGCTCGAGATAGATTACTC
>JBDSWU010000076.1:0-4070 GCA_039926445.1 Saccharimonadales bacterium (SeqCode) | reverse complement strand
GGGTTACAAGCAGCTGCGACAACCGCTACCAATACTTGCCCGGCGACTGGCACTGGTTGATCCGCTTGATCGGTTAAGCTGAGTAATGAAGCGTCACCATATTCCGATAATTGAGCTGCGCGCATGTGGCCTCCAGGTTATGTGATATGCCAATTATATAGCACCTGTCATTTGGCAGCTGTACGATCTCATACTGATATACTAGTGGCAACGACTAACACGGAGATACCATGAAATCACTCGGAAAATTCCTGCGACGCTATAAGCTATTCTATTTTGCTGTATTGGGGCTGCTGGCTGGTTTAGCATTGCAATTTAGCGGCTACTCAACTGCTTCGCACTGGGTTTTGGCGACAGTGGCTATCATCGAACTGATGCCGTTGCTCTACGGCATGCTGGCTGACCTGAGGTCTGGAAAATACGGCATCGACATATTGGCAGCCACCGCTATAGTCTCGGCCGTTTTGCTGCACGAGTACTGGGCGGCTATCGTCGTCGTACTGATGCTAACTGGGGGCGAGTCACTCGAGGACTACGCCGAACATCGTTCGCGTGCTGAGCTAGACTCCCTGCTAAAACGCGCTCCAAGTCGAGCGCACGTCCTGCGGGCGCGCAAAATCGTCGATGTCAAAGTCAACGAGCTTCGAGTTGGCGACAAGATCGTCATTAAGCCCGGCGAGCTAGTTCCAGTTGACGCCGTAATACTAGAAGGGGTCTCCAGCTTTGACGAGTCCAGCATAACTGGCGAGAGTCTGCCGCGGGAGCGTGGTGTTGGTGAGCAGCTGGTCAGTGGTTCACTCAACAATGACGGCGCTATCACTGCCAAAGTCACTGCTAGTGCTGAGGATAGTCAGTATCAACAGATCATCCGACTCGTCAGGGCGGCCTCGCAGACTGAAGCGCCATTTGTTCGTCTGGCAGATCGTTACAGTATCCCATTTACCGTACTTTCATACGCTATAGCTTCAGCGGTTTGGATCTATACCGGAGAGGCTATCCGCTTCCTGGAAGTCATCATCGTAGCTACGCCATGCCCGTTGCTGTTGGCCGCCCCGATCGCCCTTATTAGCGGCATGTCCCGCGCCAGTCGCTACGGCATCATTGTTAGGAACGGTTCAGCCCTCGAGCGTTTAGCCGAAGCCCAAACAATTGCCTTCGACAAAACAGGCACGCTGACGAGCGGGCAACTCAAGGTGTCTGGTGTTACACCCTACAACGGCTACTCGCAGCAGGAAGTACTGTCGCTGGCTGCCAGCCTAGAACAAAGTTCGACTCATGTATTGGCCCAAGCTATCGTCGCTGGAGCTCAAGCGCAGCAGCTCAAACTCAGCAAAACCAAGCACGTCAGCGAACAAGCTGGACGTGGCGTTAGCGCTCATATACATGGAAAAGACGTGTTGGTTGGCCGACTCAGCCTGCTCGAAGAACGCGGCATCATCATGCCCAAAGCTTTTAAATCGGCTAGCGTCAACCAGACTGCGGCCTACGTCGCTATCGGGTCACAGCTAGCCGGAGTCATCCTGCTGGAGGACAGTATTCGCCCAGAGTCAGTCTCGACGCTTGCAATGCTTAGCTACCTAGGGATTAAGCACACCCTCATGTTGACGGGTGACAACAAGGTTACCGCTGCAGCTGTTGCCAAATCGCTGAACATCACGACCTACCATGCCGACATGTTGCCAGCCGACAAATTACACACCCTAGAGGCAATCAAGCATCGTCCTCTGGTCTTCGTCGGTGACGGCGTAAATGATGCACCAGCTTTGACCGCTAGCGACGTTGGCATCGCCCTCGGCGCCCGCGGTTCAACTGCGGCTAGCGAATCAGCCGATATAGTCATCATGACCGACGACCTTGGCCGCGTTGCCACGGCCGTATCGATCGCACAGCGGACCTTCAAGATTGCCAGACAAAGTATCCTCATAGGCATCGGACTAAGCTTCGTCCTGATGGCCGCTTTTGCTACCGGAAAGTTCAGCCCGTTGACTGGGGCCATCCTCCAAGAGGTGGTTGACGTAGTCGTCATCTTCAACGCCCTACGGGCTCACCTGTCGCGTGGCGAAGTCGCATAGAACCCACACAGATCAAGTGAGTAGTGTCAGGCCACCGGCCACCAGCATCGGCACGAGTAGGTTATCGAGGCCGAATACTCCGATGTTTTCGATAACTGTCGCCGCTAGTGCTAGGCCGGCCAGCTCCAATGGTGCCAGAGCGATCATACCGGTCTGAGTGACAGCCAGTAGTATGGCGACTGACACTACGTAAAACGTCGCACTTCCTATCAGTGACTTGTTGTGACCAAATACTGTGTAGGGTTGTTTGCCGCCGTAACGCACCCCGACGACGGCCGCAAGGCCGTCGGCCAGGCTCATCATCAACAAGGCGGCCAGATATATGTACCGATCCTGGGTAATAAGCGTTGCCCCGCCGACAGCCAGCGCAAAAAACAATTCGCCATATGTCAATCGTTGGACACTATGGATCGCCTGAAATAGCTTAAAGCGCTTTGACAGCAAAACCACGATAACAAATGCCAGACTAAGCAAGCGGATCTGGTCCCAGCTCAAAAAAAATGGCCAGAAGGCCACGAAGCTGCCGACAGTTATATGCACAAACTTACGACTCAGCTCATCGTGGACATTTTGTTTGCGCCACCATAACTCGCAGCTTGCCAAGAGCAAGAATACAATTAGACCGGCAAAGACTATGGGCATACGCACCATTGTACGCCAAACTGATGTTCCAGAGATCTAATTTACTTACTATTTGCCCTAGCCAGCAATCGGCGAGTCCGTCGACCAGTTTTGGTGCGCAAGAACTCAGCACCTAGGTAGTAGTACGGGAAAACGGTCAGTACCAGCAAAGTACTTGACAGCAGTCCAAAGATCAATACCACAGCCAGGCCTTGCCAAAACGGACTTGTGATTGCCAAAGGTACTAGCGACAGAACCGCGATCAGACTTGTCGCGAATAGTGGTCGGAAACGCTCGTTGACAGCAGCCACGGCGGCTTCAACCGGGTTGTCACCTGCCCGTCGTGACTGATTAGCAAAGTCAGTTAGCAAAATAGTATTCTTGATACTCAAACCGATCAGTGCAAAGAATCCAAGCATCGCAAAGAAGCTAATCGGGTTATCCGTAACGAATAGTCCAAACATGACACCAAAAATACTGAATGGAATCGCCATAAAGATAAGTAGCGGCTGCAAAAAGGATCGGAACTCAAAGACCAAGACAAGATACATAACTATTAGTAGGGCTGGGAAGGCCAGAGCCAAAGCTTTGAACGAATCTTGATTTTCCGATTCCTGACCGATGTTGAAAGTCACATCGGAACTCTTCAGGCCGTAGCCAGCCAGCTTTTTACTATCAAATTGCTTTTCTATAGCCGACTGAGCTAGCGTCACCAGTGTCGTGGTGTCATTGCCGTCAAAGCTGGCCGTGACGTTGACCGTAACAGTGCCGTTCGCTCCAGTAAATACCTGGGGATTAGGCGGTGTGATGTGGGTGAAGCGAGCCATTTTACCACTGATACGCATCAGGCTGGTAGACTGCATGTAGTCGGCGACATCGCCGGCTAAGCGCAGTGCTTCCTGACGATCATTCGAGTCAATCTGAACCGTAAACGCGGCACCGGGCGGCCCCATGTCGACCTGGTCCACGATTGCTGTGGCGCTCTTGAACTGTGTGTCAAAAGCTCGCTGTAGCTGTGCCACTAGTTGTGCTGCCGTTGGGTCACGCTTGGTGTACGAGATAATCTCCAATTTGGCGCTAGCTGTTTGGGCAGTTCCCTGTCCATTGTAGGTGCTCTCGACTAGGTTGGCCCCTAGCACCCTAGCCGTCAGCTTGTCAGCTTTAGCTGCAATGATTTGGGCCTGGTCGATCGTCGTACCACTCGGGAAATTAAGCGTTACCAACATCTGGTTGGTGTCCTTGGCAGCTGGGAAAATATTGAAGACTACTTTGGTAGCCAAGAAACCTCCGGCCATCAGGAATCCAACGCCGATTATCAAGGCCCCTAATCCGAGCGACAACAATCGCTTACGAGAATGCTGCGCCCATATCATTGGA
>JBDSWU010000075.1:0-2108 GCA_039926445.1 Saccharimonadales bacterium (SeqCode) | reverse complement strand
GTGATTCCGACAAGCCGGTAGACAATCCGCTACAGGTTATCGATAAGATCCTGGCCGATGAGACTGATGTCGACAAAATAGCTACAGTTGTCAATTTTCACGGCGACTTCAGCAGTGAAAAGGTCATTATCGGACACTACCTGGACGGCCGTGCGACACTAGTTGTCGGCGATCATTGGCATGTGCCGACAGCCGACGCTCGGGTGCTACCTCGAGGCACGGCACATATGACTGACGTTGGCATGTGCGGCGCTCACAATGCATCTTTGGGCGTGACGTTTGATAGTGTTATCCCGCGCTGGCGCGACGGTCTGCAGACCCGCAACCAGCTCGAGACTGTTGGCCCGTTCCAGTTTAACGCCCTGCTCGTTCAAGTTGACGAAGTCACTGGTCTGGCGCTTAAAGTCGAACACATCCAGCGCATCTGCTAGGTGCAGGGCTAGTAATTAACAGAGATGTTAGGTATAATCTCAGCTGATAGTGGCGGCCTAGGCCGCCGTTACATTGTCGGGGAGTGGCGCAGTCTGGTAGCGCACGCGGTTTGGGACCGCGGGGTCGCAGGTTCGAATCCTGTCTCCCCGACCAAGTAAAAAGGATTAGTCAGTGGCTAATCCTTTTTTCGTGGACGGCCTAGTGATACTATATAAAATATAGATAGGATGCAGGCTAGTATGAAGCGACCAAAATCACGACCTTTCAAGACTAATAAAACTAAAATTGAAGCTGATGACAAACTGCTGCCCAAACTGACAAGCTATTTTTTCCAGAGACCGAAGCTGACGCTATGGCTGTGGCTGGTTATGCTCGGCTTCGGCGTGCTTTGCTATACTGCACTACTACACCGCGAGGGATTTCCTAGCGTAACGGTTCCGGTGGCTATCATCAACGGCACGACGGCTGATGCCGACCCCGCCAAACTGGACTCTGAGGTTACGCAGCCAATTGCGCGAGTTGCGCGCAAAAAGTCGGTTGTTAGTACCGTCCAGACCCAGACGGCCGGTAACTTTTACACGGTAGCAGTTCAGTACAAAGACGGCACGGACGCTGTGGCGGCTACAAAACGGCTAAAAGCCGCTGTCGCGGCGACTTCTTTACCGCCGACCACTAGCATCAACTACAATGTCCCGTATTTTGGAGCAACCGGTGGTGATACGCAGCAGATAGATATCGCTGTGTCATTCTACGATAAAAGTGGCCAGTCGTCGTCTGAGCAGTTGCTGGCTCAAGCCCGTCTGGCTGCCATCGCGCTCAATTCTCAGCATGTCGCGGGCGTCAAACAGTTTTCGGTTAAGGATCCTTACCGCGAAGTCCAACTGCCAGATGGGACAACACGACAGTTGCAACAATCATTCGACCGCTTCGGATATCGTAGCGCAAACGGTGTCTACCACGAGTCTAATTCGGTGCTGATAGCTGTTCAAAAGGACAGAGGTGCAGACGCTATCGAGCTTGATAGTGCTGTTCGCAAAGCTCTCATCCAGCTTCGCTCTTCTTCAAAATTTGATGGCTACGACTCTAGCGTAAGTGCTAGTTTCGCACCGTCCATTCAGGGGAACATATCCGAACTGCAACGGGTGTTGCTCGAGGGGTTAGTTATCGTTCTTATTGTGGGCTCACTGATAATTGCAGTACGTGCTTCGCTAATAACGGTTCTGTCGATGCTGACAGTGATCGCAGTGACCGTCGGGTTGCTTTATCTCATCGGTTATACGCTCAATGTGATTACTTTGTTCGCGTTAATACTTGGGCTGTCATTGATCGTTGACGACACTACTATTATGGTTGAAGCCATCGATGCCGGTCGCCGTAAGTCCAAAGATCGGGCGGAGATAATCCAGCGGGCGACGCGCAAGGTTAGCCGAGCTATGGTCGCGGCCACTACGACGGCGGCATTGAGTTTTGCGCCGTTCTTATTCGTCGGTGGCATACTCGGTAGTTTCATTCGGGCAATTCCGGTAACTATCATCGCTTCGTTGATAATTAGCTTGCTAGTAGCCTTGGTTTTTATACCTTTCTTTGCCCGGTTTACTCTTCTGACAGATCAGCAGCTTAAGCAGAAGAAGCACAATGAACTGGCAGCGCGGCTGGATGCAGCTGTGGCCGGCCTG
>JBDSWU010000074.1:0-7791 GCA_039926445.1 Saccharimonadales bacterium (SeqCode) | reverse complement strand
CAGCTCGTAAGCCACCTTGAAATTGTCTAGGGTGGTTTCGGCTTGGCTCATGATATCGAGGTCAGAATCCGACCCCATGATGATACTGACAATTGGCTTTTTCATATACTAAAGGCCTTTCTAGCTTTACGGGCATTGTCCTGGGCTTCTTGCAGGGTACGGCCGGTAACGGTGATGTGCCCCATCTTGCGATCAATTTTTGTCGGGGATTTGCCGTATAGGTGCAAGCTGGCGCCATCGATAGCCAGCGCCGCAGAAGTTGACTTAACCTGTGTCGGGCCATCGCGCTCGCCGAGGATGTTGATCATCACAGCGGCTGGTGACAGTAGCTCAGTCGAGCCGAGGGGCAAGCCGGCAATTGCCCGAATGTGCTGCTCGAACTGCGAAGTGCGACAGGCATCCATCGTGTAATGTCCGGAGTTGTGAACCCGAGGCGCGATCTCGTTAACCAGCACTTGGTCGTCAGCTGTTAAAAATAATTCGATACCGTACAGTCCGGCGCCATCTAGGTGCTCGGCAACCTGACGAGCAATAGTTTCAGCCGCCATCGTGACTGCAGCCGATACAGGAGCCGGCACCAGAACTTCAAGGCATATATTTCGTTGCTGGATGGTTTCGACTACCGGGTAAGTCACGATGTTGCCTTTCCAGTCTTTGGCGACCATAACAGCTAGCTCTTTGACGAACGGCACTAAGCGTTCGGCATACAGACCCTGATCCTTAAACTTCCAGAAAGCTTCCGGGATGTCGTCATAACTGGTGATAACCATGTTGCCACGACCATCGTAGGCGCCGCGCCGAGCTTTGATAATCATACTGTGCTCCCAGCGGTCGTATTGGATGCTAGCTTCGGCTTCGTTCTCGAGCAACATATATGGCGCCAGCGGTATGCCGTGCTCAGTGAGAAACTGCTTTTGAGCGTATTTGTCCTGGATCAGGCGAATCGTCTGGGGCGATGGGTTGACTGGCACTCCGCTGTCAGCAATGCGTTGCAAAACTATGGCGTCAAGGTGTTCGATCTCAATCGTTACATAATCAGACTTGCGGGCAAGTTTCTCTAGAGCGGCCTTGTTGTTGAGCTCGCCGACGATCTGCTCAGCACCAACCTGGGCTGCTGGGCAATTAGCTCCCGGATCGAGCACAACTACCCGATAGCCAAGCGGCAATGCTGCCAGCGTCAACATACGCCCTAGCTGTCCACCGCCGATAATCCCAATCGTCTCCGGTTCCATACACCAACTATACCCTATAGTTGGCTGATTTGAACTTGTGTTTTTGGACCGGCTCCGTGACAATAAGCTATATGCAAACAGTGGAGGCGATCACAACTACCGATTTTGAGTTTCCTGGGCAAGCAGCTCTCTATCACGGTAAGGTCCGCGACGTCTACGATCTCGGCGACAAACTGGTTATGATTGCCACCGATCGAATCTCGGCTTTCGACGTAATATTGCCGCGGGCCATCCCATATAAAGGTCAGGTCCTGAACCAGCTGGCGGCCCACTTTTTGGCGGCGACAGAGGATATTGTGCCAAATTGGCTTCGAGCTACGCCCGATCCAAATGCCGCCGTAGGTATCAAAGCCGAACCATTCAAGATTGAGCTAGTCATCAGAGGCGCTTTGGTCGGCTACTCGTGGCGGGCCTATCAATCCGGCGAAAGGACTCTGTGCGGCGAGATGATGTCAGAGGGATTAAGCGAATTTGACAGCTTCCCGGAGCCACTAATTACACCATCTACCAAAGCCGACGCTGGGCACGACGAGGACATCACCCACGCAGCCGTCGTCGAACAGGGTTTGGCAACGCCTGCCGATTGGCAACAGCTTTGTGCTTACACTCGGGCTTTGTTTAAGCGAGGTCAGGACTTGGCTGCTGAGCGTGGGTTATTCCTAGCTGATACCAAGTATGAGTTTGGTAAGCTGCCGAATGGCGAAATAATTCTGATAGACGAGATCCACACCCCTGACTCATCGCGCTACTTTTACGCCGATTCCTACGCCGCTTACACCGAAGGTGCTAAAACCGAAGCACCTCGGCACCTATCCAAAGAGTTTGTCCGCGAATGGCTGATGAAAGGCGGCTTTAACGGCCACAATGGCCAAGCTGTACCCGTCATGACTGACGAATTTGTTCAATCGGTATCTGATCGCTACATTGAACTGTACGAACAACTGACTGGACGTCAGTTTGAGCGTCGTGACTACAGTGATATAAATCCGGCCATACAAAACGCCGTAAAAGCCTATTTGGAGACAACAAAATCATGAAGCCGATCAATCTACCGCACGTCGATACCAACCGGAACTACAATGCCATCGACCCGCTAGACAGTCGTTACTACGACGCCGAGATCGCGCAGCACCTGTCAGAGCGCAGCCGAATCGCCTATCAAGCATATGTCGAAGCGGCATTGGGACATGCTCTAGCCGACGCCGGGATTTGTTCGCCTGAGATTGCGAGTCAGATTGAAATCGCCGCCGGCAAGGTAACTGCCGAAGACGTGTATGAGGAGGAGCAGACGACCAAACACGATATAAAGGCCGTGGTTAACTGCATAAAGCAGCAACTACCGGAGTCGGCTCAGCCATTTGTGCACTTTGGAGCTACCTCATACGACATCGTCTCGACAGCCTTTGCGTTGCAGCTACGGGCCGCAACCCTGGATCTGGTTATCCCGCGCTTGCAGGTTTTGCAGAAAACTTTGCTGGGACTAACCAAAGAATACGCCGAAACCGCCCAAATCGGCCGCACTCACGGCCAGCACGCCGTGCCGATAACTTTTGGCTACGCCATGGCCGAGTACGTTAGCCGACTAGGCGAAAACATTGAGGCGCTTCGAGACCTTAGTTTAATGCTCAAAGGCAAGTTCTCCGGAGCTGTCGGTGCTTATAACGCGCTCAGTGTGTTTGTTGACGATCCGATGGATTTTGAGAAGAATGTTCTAAGCAAACTTGGCCTAGAGCCGGCGGCTTACGCAACTCAGATTGTGCCGCCCGAAGCCGCCATAAGACTGCTCGACGAACTGACAATTACAGCCGGGATTATGGCCAACTTGTCCCACGACATGCGCCATCTGCAGCGGACCGAGATCGCCGAGGTACGTGAACGATTCGAAAAAGGTCAAACCGGATCGTCAACGATGGCCCACAAGCGCAACCCTTGGAACTTTGAAAACATCATCTCAATGTACAAGCAGGTGACAGCACAAATGCTCAACGCCAACCTAAATATATCTAGTGAGCACCAGCGCGACTTAACCGACTCGGCTTCGTCGCGGTTTTACACAATAAGCCTTGCCAGCGTTGCCTCGATGGCAAGTCGTCTCAACTCGGTCATGTCAAAACTCGAAGTTGACGCTGAAAGTATGCAGCGCAACCTTAGTCTAACCGGTGGCGCAATTGCCGCTGAGCCCTTGTATTTGCTACTAGAAAAATACGGCCACACCCAGGCTCACGAAGCCGCCAAGGCGATAGCCCATGCCGCCTTGGAATCCAAAACAAGCCTGTACCAAGTTGCGGCGTCTGATGAATCTATAACCGACTATTGGTCACAGTTAACTGACACCGAAAAGCAGTATATAAAGCGTCCAGAGTCAACATACACCGGTCTGGCAGCCAAAAAGGCCATGCAGATACACAATTACTGGATAACTAAACTAGGAGAACCATGAGCAACGCCTTACTTTCAGTTTACGACAAAACTGGCATCGAGGACTTTGCCAAAGGGCTGGTTGACCTGGGCTGGACAGTTTACGCCTCCGGTGGCACTGCAACCTGCATTAAAGATGCCGGCATTGCCGTGACTGACGTCGCTGAGCTGGTCGGCGGCAAGGCTATACTTGGGCACCGTGTGGTCACACTCTCACGTGAGCTTTATGCTGGGATACTAGCCGATACTAGCAATGCCGAGGACATGATGGAGATGAAGAACCTGGGGTTACCCCTGATCGACTTGGTCTGCGTCGATATGTATCCGCTCGAGGAAGCGATCGTACGGCCTGACTCTACGACCAAAGACGTCGTAACCCAAACTGACATTGGCGGTCCTACTATGCTACGCGCAGCCGCAAAATCCCGACGGATTGTCCTGTCAGCGGCCGACCAGCGATTGGATGTATTGCAATGGCTGAGAGCCAAAAAACCTAACGAGTCTGAGTACTTGGAGTCACTAGCTGCTCGCGCCGAGTATGAGGTAACCCGCTACACATTGGCGCTTGCCAAGTACCTGGGCGGCAGTGAAGTCAGCGGCTTCGTCGCTCGCAAACGGTCATCAACCAAGTACGGCGAGAACCCTCAGCAAGCTGATGCCGGTCTGTATGCCGATAACCGTATCGCGGTTGATGCTTTGGGGCTCGATCAATTCGAGCACGTACAGGGCATGGAGCAAAGCTATATAAACCTGACTGACATTGACCGTTTGCTGCAAACAGCTACGCATATCGCCGCTGGTTTTGAACGTAATTTTGGCAGCGTGCCAGCCTTTGCGGTCGGCGTCAAACATGGAAATGCTTGTGGCGCTGGAGTTGCCGAGAACCATGTTAAAGCAGTCAAAAAGATGCTCGAAGGTGATATCCGCGCAATCTTTGGTGGAGTAGTTATGATCAATGGCGACATAGACGATGCCGTCGCCGAGACTTTGATGAAGCACGCCATGGAAGGCGGCGCCAAGCGACTACTCGATGGAGTAATTGGCGCCAGCGTATCAGCATCAGCCTTACAACTACTTAGCCGCGCCAAACTACGAGTTGTCATCAATCCAGCACTAAGCGCGCTAACTGAATTATCGCTCGACACCAGCCGGCGCATTCGGCCAGTCCGAGGTGGCGCACTCGAGCAGCCTAACTATGATTTTGTGCAAGATTTGTCAGCTGAACATATGACTTTCCACGGCCAGCTAAGTCTACAGGACAAGCGCGACATGATCCTGGGCTGGGCGATCGGCGCGACCAGCAATAGCAACACCATAACGCTAGTCAAAAACGGTCAGCTGATTGGCAATGGCGTCGGGCAGCAAGACAGTGTAGGCGCCGGACAACTGGCACTGACCCGTACGACCACCGCTATGCCAGAGATTAGGATTGACGGAGATAAGCTGACTATCACGCACAGTCTCGATCTGACTAAAATCCGCGGCTGCGTCGCCTATAGTGACAGCTTTTTCCCGTTTGCTGACGGGCCAAGCCTGCTTGCGACTGCCGGAGTCTCCGCCATCATGACTTCAAGCGGCTCGGTTGGCGACCAAACGGTCATCCAAGCATTGACTAAAGCCGGTGTAAGCCTGGCGCTGGTGCCGGATAAGCTCGGCCGTGGTTTTTACGCACACTAGCAGCGGAGTTATGGTAGTGACAAAACAGATTGCTTATAAGCTAATCGGCTAGCCCCAGCAGACGCAAAGTCTGGTCAACCAGCCCAGCTGAGGTCCTATCGACAGCCGCCGCCGGGGCAGCCACAAAACGGTGCAGAGCATCAATGACTTCAAGTGTGTTAAGGTCGTCATCGAGCGCAATCCGGACATCAACTAATAGCTGTTGTGCCGAGACTAGCGAAGCATGTGTAGCTGCGACTCTCACATGATGGAGTAGGCGGGTCGACTCGGTTAGGAGTTGCGGCAACCACTCACCGCCAACTCGGTGATGGTAGTGCATGAGAGCCAGTCGAATAACTGCTGCCTCATGGTTACCGAGCAGATCGTGAGCGAACACTAAGTTGCCAAGAGATTTGCTCATCTTTTCACCATCGCACAACATCGGTGAAACATGCAGCCAATGTTTGGCGGTTTGGTCTATACCAAGCCCACGGTTCTGGGCCAACTCGCTGGAATGATGCGGGAAGATCAGATCTGTGCCGCCGCCGTGAATCGCAAAAGGCAGGCCCAGTAGCTCAGCCGACATCACAGAACACTCAATGTGCCAGCCAGGTCGGCCTGTCCCAAGATTAGTCTGCCACTTAGCCGGGTCGGCGGCGTCAGTCACACCGCGCCAAAGCAAAAAGTCCAGGGGCTGACGCTTGCCTAGGCGGTCCGGATCACCACCCCGGAGGTGGGATAGCCCATTGATAACTCGGTGGTTATAGCCGGCGAAAGCAAGGTAGTCTGGATCATGTGCAACGTCAAAATATATGTCGTCATCCAAGCGATAGGCATGCCCGGACACCAGCAGACGCTCGACAGCCGCCGCCATCTGCATGATATAGTCACTGGCCAGCGGTTCAGCTGTTGGTGGCCTAAATCGCATGCTTATCAGAGTCGCCTGGAAAGCTGCTGTCTCGCGGGATGCAAGCTGGCGATAATCCAGTCCTAGTTCACTTGCTTTGGCATAGATAGGTTCGTCGACGTCGGTTATATTGCGCACCATTCGTACTTCGTGACCTAAGTCCTCCAGTCGGCGCTGTAGTAAATCGTACGTCATGAAGGTAAATATATGCCCGAGATGCGCCGAATCATAAGGCGTTATCCCACACACGTATATACCAACTGTTCCGCTAGGAGCAAAATCGGTGTAACACTTTTTGGCAGTATCGTAGAGTTTCATAAGTTCTAATTGTATCACTCGCGGTTGTCGCAGTTACGAGATCTGCTTATTGTTAGGATTGCCGACGACGGCTGCAAATTGTATGATTATCATATGAATCCTACGCCCCATGGACCACTCAAACCGCGGATTGTGCTCGGCGTCGGCGCGCACCCAGATGACATTGACTTTATGGCAGCTGGCAGCTTGGCAGCTTTCGCAGCAGCCGGTGCCAGCGTCCACTACCTAATCTTGACCGACGGCAGCAGTGGCACAGCCGACCGTAGTGCCGACAGCGCCGCGTTGGTGACGATGCGCAAGGCAGAGCAAGATGCCGCCGCCGCGGCAGTCGGCGCCACCAGCTCCCGTTTTCTAGACTACCGTGACGGTCAACTGGAGGTCACCATGGAGCTTAAGCGTGACATTGTCCGCGTCATCCGCGAACTGCGCCCCGACACCGTTATCACCTTTGACCCGACACTGGCTTATTTCTCCCCTATGGGTTTTATCAATCACCCCGACCACCGGGCAGCCGGGCAGGCAACGCTAGACGCTGTATTTCCGTTAGCCCGGGACCACCTCAGTTTCCCCTAGCTAATCGATGAGGGTAGCGAGCCGCACAAGGTCACGACCGTTTTGCTCAGTAACTTCGAAAAGCAAAACTGGTTTATCGACATCACCGCCACCATAGATAAAAAAATTGATGCTTTGGCGGCTCACGCCAGTCAGATGCCCGACATGTCCAGAATCGAATCGTTGATTCGCGACCAAGCGGCCCAGCTGGGCGCAAAAACTGGCAGCCAGTACGCCGAAGGTTTTGTTCGTATCGAACCGATGCGTTAGTTTTCCTACACTGTAGGACGTAACAGTTTGCTATAGTGAAAATATGCAGTTTATTCTTAGTAACGACACGTTAGAGGGAAGTCAGGCATTATTGTCACGGCTACTTGCTGAGCTGGAGAGTGGCAAGCGAGTTCTGTGGATTGTCAGCGGCGGCTCAAATATCACTGCTAGCGTTACAGTCATGAAGCAAATACCATCTCGCGTACAAGCCGGGCTAACCATACTATTGTCAGACGAGCGGTACGGCCCTAGCGGACATCCAGATTCAAATTTTCAGCAGTTGCTGGATAGCGGTTTGGCCGTCGCCGGAGCTCGGTTAATTCCAACACTTCAGGACGGCCTGGACCTGGCAGCGACGGCTGCGGCCTATGCGACAACGCTGCAGGCCGAGTTTTCAAAGGCCGAAGTCATCATAAGCCAGTTGGGGATAGGGGCAGA
>JBDSWU010000073.1:0-10452 GCA_039926445.1 Saccharimonadales bacterium (SeqCode) | reverse complement strand
ATAAAGGTTTCAAGAATCAAAACCTGGCACAGCGTGGCTTACCAGAATAGTTCTAAGTACAACCTGCACTCTGCACTATGACTTGGCAGTTAGCGATCACGCTACAGGTGGTGGTTAGCTCGTTTATGACGATTTTGTCGCGGCGGATTGCACTGTCGACGAACGGTGTATTCTACGGTGTCGGCGCTCTGTTGTAGTCAGTTAAGACTTTGACATGATCGTTTGACAACACGCATACATAAAATGTATCATTTATGTATGAAGTCTTCTACTAACGCAAAAGCTATCAATATCACGCTGCCGGCGGCGTTGATTGAGAAAATTGACAAGGCTGCGACTGCAGAATACGCAACGCGCAGTGACTTTATTCGGGATTCGATAATCCGGAAACTAGATGCTATCGAGCGGTGGGAGCCGTTGGTCGATTTTACCGAAATACGTGCTGGTGGTGTGCCGATCGAGGAGCTCTTAGAGCGCCTGGAGAAGTATGACCAGCAAACTCGATAAGGCGCTGGACAAGCTCAGCCCAGATGAGCGGTCAATGACCTTAGAAATTATTCGACAGTTGATGAGCGGCGATCTCAGCGGACTTCAGATCAAAAAACTATCGGGGCATAGTGATATTTACCGTGTCCGCAAAGGTCGAATTAGAATTATTTTCAGGCAGACTGTAAACGGAACAATGATAATTGCTGTCGATAAGCGTTAAGGCCAAGCTTACCGCCGCTTTTAAATTTCGTGGAGGACAGTGATGTGAGCGCCGAGTGAGTTGAGGCGGTCAGCTAGATCTTCGTAGCCGCGGTTGATGGTGTAGACGTTGCGCAGCATGGAGTTACCGGGTGCGGCCAGCATGCCGATAAGCAGCATGACTGCTGGGCGGATGCCACTAGGGCAGACCAGATCGGCTGGCTTGAAACGGGTCGGGCCGGTTATGAAAACACGGTGCGGGTCGGCCAGTTCTAGGTTGACCCCGAGCTTTTTCATCTCTGTGTACATGAGCGGTCGGTCCTCGAACACCCAGTCGTGGATTAGTGTGCGACCACGTAGGACGGCGGCGATCGGAACGAAGTAGGGTAGGTGGTCGATGTTGAGCCCTGGGAAAACATTGGGGTGAATTTTGTCGACTGGCGCGATGAGTTTGCCGTCGTGTTTGTGGATGACCAGATCGACCAGGTCAGTGTAACCGTTATCGGCTTTGTAGGTGGCGCTGATTTCGTACTTCAGGCCCATCTTCTCGAGTTTCAGCAATTCGAGTTCTAGGAATTCTATCGGTGCTCGTCGGATAGTGATGCTTGAGTTAGTGGTGACTGCGGCCGCGATGAAGGTCATAGCTTCGACCGGGTCTTCGGCCGGAGCGTAGGTTATGTTCTTGCGGATTTCCTTGACGCCGTGGACAACCAAGGTGCTGCTCCCGATGCCTTCGATTTGGACACCGAGCTTTTGCAGATAAAAGCAGACGTCTTGGACCATGTAGTTGGCGCTGGCCATCTTTATGGTTGTGATACCGGGCGTTAGGGCGGCCGCCATTAGAATATTTTCGGTAGTAGTATCGCCGGATTCGTACAGTACAACTGAGCGAGCCGGAAGTTGTGGCGACGAAGTTATGTGATAAGCGCCGGTTTTGGTGAATACTCCCACTCCAAATTCCTCTAGGGCGTAGAGATGTGGCATAACTGTTCGTCGTCCGAGCTCGCAGCCGCCGGCATAAGGGATGCTGAACTCGCTGGCGTGGTGCATGAGTGGGCCGATGAACATGATGACGCTACGAGTCTTTTTGGCGGCCTCTTTGTTGATTTTGGACAAGTCTAGGACTGCCGGAGGCTTGATCTCTAGGTCGTTGCCGGGCAACCACTTGACCTGTACGCCAATACTTTGGAGGACCTCAATCAGCCGGTTGACCTCCTCGATACGAGCGACGTTTGTCAGTCGAGTTGTTCCGCGGTTGAGCAGGCTAGCGCAGATCAGGCCGACGGCGGCGTTTTTGGAAGTCTTGACGGTTATCTCGCCTGACAGCTCATGCCCGCCCTCAATATGCAGGTTAATGGCGCCTTCGTTGACGCTGATAAGCTGCTTGTTCAGAACGTCACTGATTCGGCCTAATGTTTCTAGGCTGAGGTTTTGACGACCGTGTTCCATGCGGTTGACTGCTGACTGAGAGGTACTGAGCTTCTTGGCGAATTCAGCCTGTGACAGTCCGCGCTCTTGCCGTATCTGAGCTATAAGGTGGCCGATTTTCTCGTTTGTGGAGTTCATAGGCTTGCAATTATATCATCCGTGACGTCAGTGCCACAATGATAGTCAGGTGTGTTGGCACTATTTTACGACAATATTTCCGAGACCTTATCTGCTACAATACCAGGATATAGAGCTGGAGGATTAACTATTATGGCCGATACACGTGTGACCGATTTGATCGCCGCCGAAGAGCAACGCGAGCGCGAAGGACTAGAGCTGATACCGTCCGAGAATTACGTAAGTCGTCCGGTGCTTGATGCTCTGGGCAGTATATTTACCAACAAGTACTCCGAAGGCTATCCTGGCAAACGTTACTACGGCGGTCAAGATTTCACCGATCCGTTAGAGCAGCTGGCGATCGACCGGGCCAAGCAGCTATTTGGTGCCGACCACGCTAATGTTCAGCCACACTCCGGCGCACCAGCCAACGAGGCAGTCTATAGCGCCTGGCTCGAGCCTGGCGACACTGTTTTGGCTATGGATCTGAGTCATGGTGGTCACTTGACGCACGGTGCGCCCGTGACGCGATCGGCCAAACTGTATAACTTTGTACGGTACAAGATGAAGGACCCGGCAACTGGCGAGATAGACTACGACGAGCTGCGTGAATTGGCTATCAAGCACCAGCCCAAGATTATCCTGGCTGGCTTTAGTGCCTACCCTCGCGAGCTAGACTATGCCAAGTTTGCAGCCATTGGTCGTGAAATCGACGGCGCGCTGCTGATGGCTGACATGGCCCACATAGCTGGATTGATCGTCGGAGGTGTCGCCAAGAATCCTTTTGACTACGGCTTCCACGTCATAACCAACACCACACACAAAACTCTGCGTGGACCACGTGGTGGGCTGATATTGACCAAGGGTACAGTCAGCACGCCTTTAAAAGCACCCGAAAAGACTCTCGACAACATACCAACTCTGATCGACAGAGCTATTTTCCCAGGTATGCAGGGCGGTCCGCACATGCACGTCATAGCCGCCAAGGCCGTTGCCTTTGAGGAGGCCTTACGCCCAGAGTTTAAGCTCTATGCTAAACAAATTGTCAAAAATGCTAGCGCTCTGGCCAACGCCTTAACCGCTCGAGGCTTCCAGCTAGTAACCGGCGGTACAAGCAATCACCTCATTCTGGCAGATGTCTATAAAAGTTTTGGGATTGACGGTGGTGTTGCCGAAAAGGCGTTAGACAAGATCGGTCTGACCCTCAATAAAAACAGCGTTGCTGATGACCCATTGCCGCCGTTCCGACCCAGTGGCATCCGCCTGGGGACCCCAGCCATAACCACCCGCGGGCTTAAAGAGAAGGACATGGAGCGCGTAGCTGAGTGGATGAAGCAAGCGATTGATAACAGAGACAACGACGCCATACTTAACACGTTAAGGGACGAAGTAAAACAATTTAGTTTACAGTTCCCGCTGCCCAGCGATAGCTAGACTCGCGGTAGCAGTTCGGGTTCTTGGATGAGTGTGACTTGGAACTTGGACGCTACAGCGTCAACAATTTTTTGCTTGAACTTTAGTAGGTCGGCCGTAGATTTGGCGGTCTCGTTAACCAAAACCAAGGGTTGGGCCGGCCAGGTCGCCATGCCTGTTTCCTGGTCGTGATAGTCTTTTAGTCCTGATTGTTGGATTAACCAAGCGGCAGATAATTTGTAACTGCCGCTGCCGACTGACCAGTAGGGGAGTTTTCCGTACTGGAACTGTAGTTCGTCGATGGCTTCTTGGTCGACAATCGGGTTTGCAAAAAACGAGCCGGTGTTGTTGACGATAGCCGGGTCGGGCAGCTTCGAGGAGCGGATGGCGATGACTGCCTGACGCAGATCGGCCGGTGTATAGCTAGAGATTTTGTGATCGTCTAGATAGGTCTGCAGTGTGGCGTAAAAAGGCGGCTGTATATTGTTTTTTGTCAGGTGCATAGTTATGGCCGTGATGTAGTAGCGGCCACGGTCAGTGGTGTTAAAGCGGCTCTGGCGATAGCCGAAACCGCCTTCACTTGCAGGTATCGTCACGTAGTCGCCAGCTTGAGTATCAAAAGCCTCGATCGTTACCAGAACATTACTTATTTCCTGCCCGTAGGCGCCGACGTTTTGGATGGGTGTGGCGCCAGCGGTTCCCGGGATTAGGCTCAGACACTCGATACCGCTGTAGCCTAGCTCGACAGTTCGGGCTACGACGCTATCCCAGTTTTCGCCGCTGCCAGCCGTGACGTAGCAATTTAGCTCGTCTTCTTCGAAAAGCTCAAAACGATTTATCCGGTTGATGATGATCAGCCCAGCAAAACCCTCGTCGCGCCAGACTATGTTGCTGCCATCGCCAACCATGATGACTGGTAGATTGCCGTTGGTTTGGGCCCAACTGAGCGCTTCCAGTAGTTCCATGCGCGTAGTTACGACGGCGCTATGAGCTGCTTGTCCACCAAGTCTCATAGTCGAAAGTTGAGCCAGTGGCGTAGCGTCGGTAATCTGCATAGCAGTAGTATATCAGGCGCAGCGCATGCTTACGCTTGCATGGCCGCACCTTGTCGCGGTATTATAAAACTCTATAAGGAGGACACGCATGAGTGAATCTAAGCAAACTCCATTAGTGGCGCTCGGTAAACACCTCAAAAATATGCGAGAACAATCGCAGCAAACACTGGCTGAAGTATCCGGTGCGGTCGAGATTGATGCCAGTGCTCTAGAACGCATAGAATCTGGCAGCGAGCGCCCGCACGAGGACATATTACTTCTCCTCATAAGTTATTTTTCGATAGATGATGATGAAGCAATCAAGCTGTGGGATCTAGCTGATTACGACGGCGAGTTACCAGAGCGCTTGCGCGGCAATGACGATGCCCAGTTGGTCGCCAAAAATACCGTCATGTTGGTGGCACTAGATATGCGCACTATGTACTCCGACGGACTTGATGTAGAAATTGGTGACACTGGTTTGACGTTAAACTTTACCCAGAACTCAGTAAAACAGCAGACATCCCCGGTAGCACGCCTCGGCATGAGCTACGAACAAGCCGAGCAGGTGATCGCCCAGCTCCAGCAATCAATACTCCTACACCGCTACAACGGTGGCCCTCGCCAACTCCCGCCGTCTATTGGTAACTAAGCTTAAACGTAATCCATCTCACAAAACCACTGTAAGATTTCTGACAGTGAGTGGCCAATATGGGGCGTATTCTGTAAGATACGGTCTTAAAATAGAAAGGCAACAAAAATGAGTATCGAACAAATGTTCCGCGATCTACAAAAACTCTCGCAGGAAGCTAATAAGCCAGTAGAGACTGCCAGCCCGCCCGTCAGAATTCGTGCGACTGCCCGCAAACACAAATAGTCGTTAAGCCAAATCGTTTGAGGCTATAATAAGCTGATGAGCGACGACGTCAACATAGTTCATGAGTTTGATACTGACCACGGTCACTACCAGGTGATTGATATGGCGTACGACGGTCGCCCGGCCCGAGTGCTTTTTAGCGGCCAGCAACAAGCCGCCCAATCTGGTCTGGCTAGCGACGGTCATCCAGATCTACTGTTTGACTACAATCAGCGCTTGTTCGAGCTGGCTAGTGGCCTTGAGCCGAGCAGGTTACTTATGATTGGCGGCGGTATGTTCACCTTGCCGATGGCGCTGCTCGAAGCACTACCAAATGTGCAGATTGACGCCGTTGAGATTGACGCCGGTTTACCGGCTGTAGCAGCTAAATTCTTTGGCCTCCAAACCAATCCTAGACTTACTATTTACATCGACGATGGTCTACGATACTTAGCAAGCTCCACACAACAATACGACCTTATTATAATAGACGCGTTCACTCATGACATTGCCGCTAGCGATCTCGGTGACCAAGTATCAACTAGGCATCTGAAAAAGCTACTTAACGACGGTGGCAGCCTTGCCTACAACAACATTGCCGCCTATTACGGTCGTCGTTCGCAAGACTTGCGCCAGCTTCAGAGCAATCTGGAGGACCAGCTTGGAAGAGTAACAATTTACCCGGCTACAAATGGCCAGAGCCTATGGTTGTCCCAAAATCTTATCGTGGTCGCTCAGACTGACACCAAATACCCCATCGACCAATACCTGCGACACCAACCCCTGGACAGTCAGGCGTCACCGTTTAACTTCAGCCGCGACCTGCGACAACTTCAATAATTATCAAAATACACTATAATGTAGACAATGAATGTCGGTTTGCACAAATCGGAGTCGCAGGTCGTCCAGGAGTGTGATGATCTGATGGGAGACTTGTCGGCTAGTTCGGACGCGCCAACAAGTGAACCAGTTTTTGACCGGCTGCATGAGGTTTTGCCAGAGTTTGTCGCTAGAACCCCAGCCTTTCGCAAGCTTCTCGAGTGTTGGGTAGCTGTAGAGCCGGTCAGTAATGTTTCGTATCGTATACGAAAACTTGACACAATGGTTCATTCACTTTTAATCCCAGATCACTTAAGGCTACTCGAGCGATACCCCGAAGACTTTAGTGACTCAACTGACGCGTTCATGACCTTTTTGACAGAGAATCTGACAGATCGACAGAATCCTCAATTTTTGAAAGCCCATCACAATCTAAGGAGGCCTTATCAACGGAATGTACCCCAGAGGGCTGCGGTTGCGGCACTTGCTGGAGGCATAGTTTTTCATCGTCGTCCATTGGAGGGCGGAGTCGTTTATCATGACTGGGGAGCAGCAAGCAATTTAACATCGAGAGCTCTGGCGATGTACAAGTTTGAAAATGTACGTATGGTTCATAGTGACGGTACGCCTGATGAAGATTTCGCTAATTTATTCAATACCGTTGCCGGACGGGCTGCATTTCAGGAAAGCATTGGTATTGAAGCTTTGCCCCCAACGACCGCTGCCGACCAAGAGCATATAAAGGCCTGCACCATTAAGCCATCACAGCTGAATACCTCTGCAACTGCCAGCGAAACTGAAGAGACCTATGACTTGCTTGTAGCTGCAGAGTTTGATTCTATCAGAAGCATTGAAGGAAACTTTTTTCGGCTAGACCATGATGACGTCAGAATGCTTCAAAATAACAAATCCGATGTAGCGATAGCTTCTTTCGTTTTTCATCAAAACCAAGGTCGAATTACCCGTTTAGAAAAATGTATCCTGCCCACAATAAGATTTGGAGGGAAGTTGTTAGTCACAGATCATCTTGAGATTGATCCGACAGATCCACAGAAGTTGCGAATTCTCGATCGCTTGGACAATAAAGCTCAAACAGTGACGACCGCTATACTAGATACAAGAAATCCTGAGGCTGGCTATAAAGAGCTAGTACGTTGGCAGTCCGGAGAATTGCAGGTAGGGTCCCGTGGCCGGGATTGGCATGAGTTCAGCCCGCAGGCCTAAATGGGCTCGCATCATGTAATAAGTTAGACTACAATATTTGAATGACGCCTCATAAACTTATAACCCTACTTAAGTCGGGTGTCCATGAAAACCATGCAGCCGGTGATGTTTTTCATGCTCTAGATTTTGCAGAAGAGCTTTACATAGTTGAATCCGGCTATGTAAAGCGATATTCTATGGACCAAAAACAAGTTAAAATCATTGAATCTATTTATGGCCCTGGATACTTGTTTCCACTGAGCCCGATCTACAAGAAATTATTTGATATGGAACTTAGCCAAGATGACAGGCACTATGTCTATCAAGCCATGACAGATTTGGAAATTAAGGGCATCAGCATGCAGAGTTTAGAGAAGGCTTTAGATGAGGACCCCGAGCTGTACAGGGATCTATTTTTAGAAGCCGGTGTAAGGCTGAAGGCAAACATTAACCGTTTGACCAGTAACGCCCTAAGTGATGAGAGCAAGAAGGTTGTTCATCAACTCGTATGCCTAGCAGATGAATTCGGCACATTACAGAAAAAGGGAGTCAAGACTACGATTCTTATAAAGGTGCCACTTGAGAATGTTGATATCGCTGAGCAACTTAACCTGTCACGTGAATTCGTCGATGAGACCATTAGCATGCTGCAAAGCCAGGAGCTGATCAGTATCAGTGATCACAAAATCTCAATATCAGACCTTGATCTGCTCAAGGACGCCTACCTATAGTGAGGACTGGCGGCTAGTGGCTGCGCGCGCTTTGCTTATAAGTTTCCTGGCTGCGTGTAGAGGGTTCTCGGCAAACGGAACATGGCCTGTCGATAACCAATCAACCTCGGATCCTGAGAGTACCGCAATGTCTGCAGCGGCATCAGGGTTGACGATATGGTCATAACTTCCTAACAGTGTAAAGCTTGGCAGATTTGCGACTAGTCTTGGTGCGATTTTCATCTCCTGCGGGAGTATCTGAACCGGCACAAGTAATGATAGTGCTTCGGCCACTATTTTTTTGTCAGATACACGGGAGTACATTATTCGGCTAATCTCAGATTTAACGGGGAGTTCTGTACCGTTGCCCTGATCAACGAAACAGCTTTCTAGTGCAGTCGAATGACGCGGCCAGGCTGACCATGGCTCTGGAATATCAATTCCGTATGCTCCCCCGCTACATACAGCAATTTTGGCAACTAATTGACCGCTAGGGAATGAGCTTGCAGCATGTGCCCCAAAGTGCTCTCCTCTTGACCAATTGACCATAACTACCTGGTCTAAGCCTTCGGCAGAACCAGTGATAGCGCTAGTGTAATCGGCTAGAGTTGGATTGTCGCTTGCTGCCGGTAGATCGACGGCTAGCGCATTGTGGCCGAGTCGTCTAACTGCATCGACACCATACTTCATATGCTCAGCAACATGACCACGACCTGGCACAAAAATAAAACTTGGACCCATGCTTTCACCCTCAGCTTGATAGGGATAATACTGTTTGGGTACCATGCTCTCCTCGTTTCCGATGCTCATCCGCAAAACACTCCTATGGTATTTATGTCTAATGATTATAGCAGGCGGATGTGTCGGCATCTGTAATTATTGCGACACAAGTAAGCGCGGCTGTAGAATTAGACTATTGAACGGGAGTTACTTGCGAGATTCTAGTTGTTTTTGGAGTTCTATGAGCATGTCGAACTGTTTTTGGTTCATTTCCATTAGGTGCTCGATATCACGCTTGGCAGCTCGGTTGGTTTCATAGTCGTGGGCAGCCATGGCTGCACTGATAGCGTCAGCCCGCTTAGCGGCGATCAGCAGGATGGCGCCCTGTAGTCCGGCCAACATCGATAAGAATAGGTTGAGGAGGATGAAGGGGTAATTGTCCCAGTGGTGAAGCCCAGTAGAGCTGTTAATGAAGGCCCAGACTCCCATGAACGCCAAAAATAGCAGTACAAAAGTCCAGCTGCCCATGCTGTTGCGCATGCGGTCTGCTGCCCGTTCACCGGTAGTCAGCTTTTGTTTGTGATCATGATGCCAGTTACGAGGCGTGAACGACTGGGGTAATTCCATAAGCTTCAATATACCATCAAGCTTACGGTTTGTCGAAGTAGGCGATTAAATTGCCGAATATAGCCTATTGGCGAACCGTTTATCCTACTTGGTTAGATCGGGTTTGATCTGCATCCAGAAGGCATCTGCCCAGTTGATGTAGCCTTTATTGATTGGGTGAAAGAAATCTGCCGCATAAACAGTGAATGATTGGTGGGCTTGGGTGTAATCCTGTAGTTTGACGAGGTTGAGCTTATTGCTTGAGACGGCTGCTGCGATATGCTTACTGGCGCGAACAGCTGGACTATTGTCTTTGTTGCGACCACCGAAAAATGGCATGTCAGATACGTATGTGTTGTCTGGCAACAGGCTTGCCAGTTCGGTAAATTTCTTATTAAACTGCACATCATCATACCCAGACAAATCATTTGCACCTATCTCGATAGTTACTAGGTCAGGTTTGTAGTTGGCCAGTTGCGGTAACTGTTTGCTCAAAACGTCTTCGATCTTAGCACCGGTGACGCTGAGGTTTATTAGCCTGACTTTTTTGCCAGTCTGGGTGGCCACTCGCTCAGACAGTAGGCCGACGTAACTGTTGGTGGCTTTACTGGCTCCGATGCCCTGAGCCGTCGAGTCTCCGAGTGCGACGTAGGTAAATCCTCCGGTACTGGTTAGGTTTTGTGCCCGCCAGTAGTCTGCAAATGTCTGAACGCTGGCTTTTTCATGATAAAGCGCAATGCCCTCGGCGATGAGCAGCCCGCCGATGATCACGCCTAAGGTCAGGAATATTTTCTTTCTAATACTCATACTAATAATATTACAGCAAATGGTACACCCGGCAGGACTCGAACCTACGACC
>JBDSWU010000072.1:0-12137 GCA_039926445.1 Saccharimonadales bacterium (SeqCode) | reverse complement strand
GCCGGCACCGGCGCTGAAGTCAAGACTGGCGATAGCGTCACTGTAGACTACACCGGCGCTGTGGCCGCAACCGGTATCATCTTCCAGAGCTCACTCGACTCTGGACAGCCAGCCTCCTTCCCGCTAGCGAACGTCATTAAGGGCTGGCAAGAGGGTGTACCTGGCATGAAGGTCGGCGGCACACGTCGGCTTTTGATACCAGCAGCACTTGCTTATGGACCTAACCCTCCCGGCGGCTCTGGCATACCTGCAAACGCAGATCTGGTGTTCGACATCACACTACGCAGCATCGACAAGTAAGTTTGTAATAAAAAACACAATATATAGCGTCTTGTAACAATTGCAGACGCTATATATACTAAACGTGAGCGGATATAAAATAAAAGAACCGAGGGATCACATGGTCAAGAACATCACTATTTTCACCACCAACACCTGCGGCTACTGCCAAATGGTCAAGAAGTATCTAGGCGCCAAAGGCCACACCTACGAGGAAGTCAATCTCGATCAGCAACCCCACCGCCAAGCCGAGGCCCTGCAGCTGTCCGGTGCACTGACTGTCCCAGTAACAGTTGTCACTAAAGCTGATGATACCCAAGAAGTCATCGTTGGCTACAACCTAGCCAAGCTGGCACCAGCAGTCGCTTGAGACCGCTAATATTCAGGTACGATACCTCAGAACTAATTTTAATTTCGCTAGTTTTGTCACCTAACATCAAGGAGTTTACATGCCCAGCGAAAAACCAATTCTAGTTTATGGAGCCGAATGGTGCGCCGATTGTCACCGAACACGCGCGCTGCTTGACAAGTACGAGCTTGCCTATACTTACCTGAACATCGACGAGGATGCTGACGCAAAAGCCAAGATGTTAGAGCTGGTTGACGTCCGCAACACCATACCAACGGTAGTCTTCACTGACGGAAGTATCATGCAGGAGCCAAGCAATGACCAATTGCTCGATAAGCTCAACCTCAGGACGGTGAGTGAGTCCGGCGAAGTGCCCAAGCATGACGTGATTATCATTGGCGCCGGTCCGGCCGCATTGTCGGCGGCTATTTATACAACTCGCGAGGATATTGACACTTTGCTGTTTGAGCGCGGCGTCGTCGGCGGCCTGGCAGCCGTTACCGACAAGATTGACAACTACCCGGGTTTCCCTGATGGGGTTGAGGGTCTGACACTAGCCGATGAGTTACGCAAGCAGGCTGAGCGTTTCGGGGCCGTCATCGAGCTCGGCGAAGTGACTGCCATAAATGACGAAGGCAAATATAAGCGACTAGAAACGACCAGTGGCGACATGTTAGCTAGAGCCGTGCTGATTGCAACCGGTTCAGATTACAAAAAAACCGGTGCTCCCGGCGAGGCCGAGTACTACGCCCGAGGTGTCCACTACTGTGCAACCTGTGACGGGGCATTTTATCGTGACAAAAAGCTAGTTGTTATCGGAGGCGGTAACTCAGCCGTCCAGGAAGCTATTTTTCTGACCCGGTTCGCCTCCCACATCGACCTGCTAGTCCGCTCGACTATCAAGGCCAGCAGCACGCTTCAACAGGATCTAGATAAGTATGTCCAGGATGGCAAGATTACGATTCATCTCGGAACCACCACCGACGAAATAGTCGGCAAGGACAACTTCGTAACTGGCGTCAAAGCCACCAAAGACGGCCAACCACTAGAACTGACAGTCGACGGTGTCTTCGTCTTCGTCGGCCTACTGCCTAATTCGCAATTCTTGGCTGATACCAAAGTTAAGCTCGACGAAGTTGGCTTCGTAGTGACTAATCAGGACCTGCTGACTGATATTCCGGGTGTTTTTGCAGCTGGCGACATTCGCAGCTGAGCGACCATGCAGATTGCGAGTGCGTCAGGTGAGGGCGCAACTGCTGCCCTCAAAATCCGTGAGTACCTAGAGGGTCGGCTGGGCTAATAGTTCTCTGAGTAGTTAGGGAAGTAGTCACCAACTAGTTGTCGCTTTTTAAATCCAGCTTTAACTAGGTCGTCATAAAGTGTTTCGACCATAGCTTCAGGGCCAGATAGATAAATCAGCGTGTCATCGGTTGGCTGCTCAAGTCCCAGGATAAGCTCGGCGCTGAGTCGACCGCGCTCTCCACCCCACGCGGCTGAAGCCTGGCTGACTATAAAGGTTACGTGCTGGTGCGCGTCATCAAAAGTTTCCTGGAAGATTATGTCATTCTCGTTGCGGACGCCGACCAGCATCTTGATCGGACGCTGCTCATGCGTCACAGCCATATGCTGCAATATGCTATGGAAAGGTGTTATGCCAATCCCTCCTGCCACAAAAACTAAAGGTGTGTCAGTCTGTTTTGGCAGTACGAAATCACCCATTGGATCGCTGATCATTACTTCGTCACCAGGCTTGAGCGCGCGAAGCGCTTGCTTGAAGCTGCTACTCCGCTGTTGGTCAAATCTGGTAGTTATGCTTACCAATTCATGATTTGGTGCTGAGGATAGCGTGAACCAGCGCTTGATACCGCGATCATCTGGTGTGTCGTGCGGTAAGTTCATCTCAATAAATTGACCGGCAGTGAAAACTACAGGACGTTCAGGCTCAAAGAAAAAGGTTGTAATGCTCTCAGACTCAGGGTTGCTATATTTGAAGCGAGCAATCATGATGTAAACCTTTCCGGGTAGTCAGTAACTATGCCGTAGAGGCCCATCTTTTGCCAGGATTTGGCTTGCCTTGGATTGTTTACGGTGTAAGCTGTCAGTTGCCAGCCACTTCGACTTACGGGGCCGACAAATCCCCACCACAACCAACGTTGGTTCATCGAAATACGCTTGGTGCCGAGCTGGCGAGCGCGGTATCCAGCTCGAACACCAGACCAACGTTCTATAACAATCATTGTGATATCTGGCAGAGTCAGATGGATCTCACGCAAAATAGCTTGGCTATACGAACCGACGCGCAAATCAGCGGCTACGAAGCCGTGATTCAGGGCGTACTCCAGAGCGGCAATCACTGGCTCAACGCTGACACCAGGCTTGACCTCGATGTACAGCGGTATGACTTTGCCGATGGCGTCGAAAATGTCGACCAGCCGCGGCAGATCCGGCTTGTGTTGGACCAGATCCGCATAGGTGTGTCGATCGATGGCTAGGCGAGTGCCAGAAACATCATGTAAGACGGCATCGTGGTGCAGCACGACAACGTCGTCGACGGTTGTGCGCACATCGAACTCGATCTCGTCGACGCCGTGCTCGATGGCCTTTTGCAGGCCAACGAGGGTATTTTCTGGAGCTAGGCCGCGAGCGCCGCGGTGACCGATGATAATCATCCACTTAGTGTACAATAAGAGAGAAATAAGGAGAAAAAATGCCTGACTTTAATAAAGTTCTTACCCCGGGAGATTACCAAAATGGTGTCGTCAATACTGTCGTCGAAATACCACAGGGCTCGATCCTAAAGATTGAATGGGACCGTCAGCATGCTGCTATGAAGCTTGACCGTGTCGAGCCGGCAATTTTCGCCAAGCCAGTCAACTACGGCTTCATCCCCGGAACGCTCGATGAAGACGGCGACGAACTCGATACACTCGTTTATTGCCACGACGAGCCATTGCCGACAGGTGTCTGGCTAGAGGCCAAAATCCTTGGAGTCATGAAGTTTGAGGACGACGGTGAAGTCGATGACAAGATCATCGTTGCGCCGATCGACAATCGAAACAATAGCGGATGGCCGAACAATGTTGATGAGCTAGGCCAGGACTGGAAAAATCGCATCGAGCATCACTTCAGTCATTACAAAGATCTGAAGAAGCCTGGTAGTACCAAAGTCATTGGATTTTATGACGCAACGGAGGCCAAAACAATCATAGCCAGCTGTATCGAGCGTTATCAGGCACAAGCCTAAACTATGACCACTGAGCTGCGAACTGTTGCCAAGGCGATACTTGTGCGTGGCGACAGGATCTTGTTGCTTCGACGATCTGACACCGACGATCGACGCCCGTTACAATGGGATCTACCTGGAGGTATGGTGGACGCAGGAGAAGACCTAAAGGCGGCCTGCGTTCGTGAAGTGCACGAGGAGGCCGGCATCTCTATCACCATTGATGACTGCAAAACGGCGTTTGCGATGACCGAATCGGTTACCGAGACTATGTACGCTACTTTCGTTTTCTTTATCGCAAAAGCCGAAGGTGAAGTGACACTGAGCTACGAACATTGCGAAGCAGCTTGGATGACGCTAGACGAAGCTATCGATGCTATTGAATACGAGCGCCACCGGCGAGTACTTGTAGCTGTCCGCGACGGTGGGCTGCTGAGCGCCACAACCACCGAATAAGCGGAGCCACTCTATAAAACATAGATTGACAACGGTTTGACACCGGAGTAGGATAGTGGTATTCAATAAAACGAAAGATAGACATGAGTCTCGAAACTCTGCGCCGCACTGACGGTGACAGCCCAGAAGTCGCCAAAGTTTACCTCTACGATGGCTGCGGCAATGTGATGGTTGGAATCAGATCTTTTCGTGACAAAAAACGTGCCGGTCAACTTGATTTTCCAGGCGGTCGACGCAAACGGTGTGATCGTAGTATCGAAGAAACGGCAATTCGCGAAACAGAAGAGGAATTCGGTTTGCTACTATGCGAAGCAGACCTGGAATTTGTTACAGTCACTCAGTCTCCTAGCAAAAGTGATTCAGAACACCCGAATATTATTACCTTATACAAGGCGATGATCGACGCTGAAGATGAAAAGAACCTCAGTACAGATTCCGGCGAGATTGAAGATGCCTTTTGGATGCCTGAGACCATAGTCCTAGAACAGTTAGAAAATCCAAGCAAGCGCAACGACTATGCGCTATTCTTGGCAACTGCCGTCGACCTGCGCTCTTTAGTTGCAGCCTAGCTTTTACTGCTGTCAGCTCAGTTTTTTGCCAGTTGGAGGCGATTGCGCCTGAGAAGGATATGGGGTACAATACCGCTAAAGCATAAAATAAACAAGGACACTCATGAAAACACGAGTCGCTATCAATGGATTTGGCCGCATCGGACGCAACGCCTTCAAAGTGGCATTCGAGCGCAGTGATCTAGAAATCGTCGCCATCAACGACCTGACAGACACCAAAACTCTAGCTCACTTACTCAAGCATGACAGCAACTATGGCACCTATGCCCACAGTGTCGGTCACGATGACAAGGGCATTATCGTCGATGGTAAACATGTTCAGGTATTGGCCGAAATGGAACCAGCCAACCTTCCCTGGAAAGAGCTAAAAATAGATGTTGTTATTGAGTCGACTGGCTTCTTCGTTGACCCAGCCAAGGCCCGAGCGCATATTGATGCTGGCGCTAAAAAAGTCGTGCTCAGTGCTCCGGCAAAGGGCGAGGGTGCGACCACCATCGTTCTGGGTGTCAATGAAGACAAGCTGGAGACTTCAGAAGACATCATCAGCAATGCTTCTTGTACAACCAATTGCATTACGCCAGTTGCGGCTGTCATAGAGTCCAACTTTGGCATCGACAAGGCCATGATGACGACCGTTCACAGCTACACTGCCAGCCAGAAGCTGCAAGACGCTCCCTCGAGTGATTTGCGCGAGGCGCGTAACGCCGCCGAAAATATCGTCCCTACGACTACTGGTGCGTCGATCGCAGCTGGTCAAGCCTTACCCGCACTCCAGGGTATCTTCGGAGGTCTTAGCATCCGTGTACCAACGCCCGTAGTCTCACTATCTGACTTCGTCATCATCACCAAACGCGCAGTCAGCGTTGAAGAAGTCAACGATGCATTCAAGAAAGCAGCCAAGGAGCCTTATTATCAAGGGATTCTTGATGTGTCCGAGGAACCACTGGTATCGAGCGACTATATTGGCAACAGCCACAGTTGCACAGTCGACTTATTGCTGACATCGGTAGTCGGCGGCAACATGCTCAAAGTAGTCGCCTGGTACGACAACGAGTGGGGTTACAGTAACCGGCTGGTTGAAGTCGTAGCTGATACCGGCCGCCTATTGCACACCAAGGGCCACGCCCATAAGCACGAAGGCTAATGAAAATCTACATCGGTGCCGACCACAACGGCTTTGAATTCAAGCAAAAGCTCAGTGAGGCTTTGACGCTTGCTGGTCATGAAGTGGTTGACGAAGGTGGCACTTCGATTGATCCGGCCGATGACTTTCCGCAGTTTGCAGGCAAACTAGTCAGTGCGCTGCTCGGCGATCCCGACAAGGAGGCCAAGGGCATACTTATCTGTGGTAGCGGCCAGGGCATGTGTATGGCGGCCAATCGCTTCAAGGGCATCCGTGCATCACTATGCTGGAACCTAAATGAAGCTCGTTCAGCCCGCAACGATGATGATAGTAACGTGCTGTGCCTGAGCTCCAGGTATCTGTCGCTCGAAGAATCCGGCTCGATTATGGCTACCTGGCTGACGACACCGTTCGCGGCTGCACCGCGCTTCATCCGCCGCCTAGAACAACTCGATCAACTGGGGTAAATATGGTAGTGATTGCACCAACCATCACCGCCTACGACGAATACGATTATAACCAACAGGTTAAGCGCCTGCGGCCATTCGCGGCGCACGTCCACATCGACCTAATGGATGGTGAGTTTGCGCCGACAACTAGTCCGGACTTGGCACATATCTGGTGGCCACACGATTGGGTGGTCGACATCCACCTGATGTATCAGCGACCGATGGAGGTTATTGCTCGGCTTATAGAGCTAAAACCACGACTGGTGATCATTCATAACGAAGCAGACGTCCACCATATGGACTTTGCCGCTCGAATGCACGCCGCCGACATCGAGGTCGGACTGGCGGTGCTTAAAGAGACTCCTATTGACTACGCCTACCAGATCATGCACAGCTTCGATCACTTATTGATCTTTAGCGGCAATTTGGGTCATCAGGGCGGCAGTAGCGCCGATCTGGGTTGTCTGGACAAAGTCGCCAAGGCCCGTCACCACCACCCTGATGTCGAAATAGGATGGGACGGTGGAATAAATGCGGTCAATGTTAAAGCTCTGGTCGACGGTGGTGTTGATGTGCTGAACGTCGGTGGCTTCATCGCTCATGCCGACGATCCTGTTAGCGCTTATGCTACACTAAACTCACACTTACTATGAGCACCAAGCTACCCCTAGCCAAACTCGAAACCATAGCCAATGATATCCGCGAAGACATCATTCGGATGCTGGAGCACGCCGGCAGTGGCCACAGCGCCGGCCCACTTGGACTGGCAGACATTTTTACAGCTCTGTACTTCGAGATGCTGAAGCACGATCCCAGGAATCCTAATTGGCCTGAGCGAGACATTCTGCTGCTCAGCAATGGACACTGTGTGCCGGTGCAGTACGCCACGATGGCGCACGCTGGTTATTTTCCAAAGAAGGAACTACTAACACTACGTCAGTTCGGCTCACGCCTGCAGGGTCATCCCGAGCGCCAAAAACTCCCAGGGCTAGAGTCTACTAGTGGCCCGCTCGGCTCTGGACTAAGCCAAGCCTGCGGCATGGCGTTGGCTATGCGTATGGACCAACAGCATCACAGATGGGTTTATGTGGTTATGGGCGACGGCGAGCAGAACGAAGGTAATGTTTGGGAAGCTGCGATGCTAGCCGGCAAGTACAAGCTGAACAATGTTATCGCAATCACTGACCGAAACAATATCCAGATTGATGGTCCGACCGAATCGGTTATGCCACTCGAGGATTTCAAAGCCAAGTGGGAAGCGTTTGGTTGGCACGTACTCGAGATCGACGGCAATGACATTGAAGCTGTTATTGATGCTTGCCGAATGGCTAAAGCAATAGTCGACAAGCCAATTATGATAGTGGCTTACACCGTACCCGGTAAGGGTGTCGACTTCATGGAATATGACTTTCACTGGCATGGTGCCCCGCCCAATCACGAACAGGCCGTAACAGCCTTGCACGAACTCCGAACACTAGGCGGAAAGATTAAGGGCGAGCATGAGTAGGACTAAAAAGGCTATCCGTAGCAGCAGCGGCAAATTTGCCGAACGCAAATCTAACAAGGTGTTGGCGGCTTGGTGGGGCAGTGCACTTTTTAGTCTAGTTATCGTCTGGCTGACTGCCCGTGCTGCGACCGCCACCTTGGGCGGGTTTCGGTCATGCAACGGTGATACTCCAGTGCTTAACGTCAGTAGTTGTGGCAAACAGTCGTTAACTCTCGGAGATATGGTGCTAGTAGGGCTGTTTTGTCTGGCGATCTTTATGTCGTTCAGCCTGATTACTGCCGCTTGGCGAGCTACTAGGCGAGGAGCAGTACTGAAATGACACAGCTACACCTAGCAGACTTAAGTGGAGATTTGGTCATGGAGCCCAACCGCAAGGGCTTCGGCAAGGGCCTATTGGCAGCGGGCAAGCGTGACGTCAATGTTGTGGCGGCTTGCGCCGACCTGACCGACTCGACGCAAATCAGTCTGTTTCGCGACGAATTCCCGGAACGCTTTATCGAGATCGGCGTTGCCGAACAAAACCTGGTGACCGTCGGTTCCGGACTAGCCGCTAGGGGCAAGATCCCATTCGTAGCTAGCTACGCCGCCTTTAGTCCCGGGCGAAATTGGGAACAAATCCGCACAACCATCTGCCTGAATAATATGCCAGTCAAAATCATCGGAGCCCACACCGGCCTGTATACCGGCAAGGATGGTGCTACCCACCAGATGCTTGAGGACATCGCCTTAATGCGTGTCCTGCCTAATATGGTTGTTCTGGCGCCCTGTGATAGCCTAGAAGCCGAGAAAATGACTCTGGCGATGGCGTCTGACCCGCGACCTAACTACATGCGTTTGGCCCGCGAAGCTTTGCCAACTTTGACGACCGAAAAAACGCCGTTCGAGATCGGCCCAGCATATATCTATGAGCGCGGTTCAGATGTGACCATAGTCAGCACTGGCACAATGACCTACCAGGCTCTGGTGGCGGCCGAAAAATTGTACAAAGATGGGATTGAGGCTGAGATCATTCATGTCCCTACAATCAAACCACTAGATGCTGAAACCCTGCTTAAAAGTATCCGCAAAACCGGTTGCGTTGTGACCGTTGAGGAGGCCCAGATTAACGGTGGACTTGGCGGTGCTGTCGCCGAGCTGGTTGCTGAGCAGTGCCCGGTGCCGCTAAAGCGTATCGGCATGCAGGACCACTTTGGTGAATCGGGCGACCCAGTTGAGTTGTTTGAGCACTTCGGCTTGGATGCTAAACATATTGCTATGGCCGCTCACCACGTGGTTGACCGCAAGACTGCCCAACACTAGTAATCATAAGCAAAATACCTTAATATTAGGTTAAATAAGCAAAGGTGGGACTATGCCGCAGACTCTTCGACAAATTCGTGAAAACTGTGCCATGGCGCGCAGCCGCATGGCGCAGGCGAAAGCCGAGCATTGGGCCTTCGGAGCCTTTAATTTAGATGATGAGGCGACGCTTAAAGCTGTTGTTATGGCGGCCAAGGCAAAGCATGCACCTGTGCTTGTCGAAGTTAGCCAAGGCGAAGTCGATGACATCGGAATCGACAACGTTCGCGACCTAGTTGACAATTTCAAGTACACGTATGGTGTTGAAATATACATTAATCTTGATCATAGCCCTAGCGTCGAGGCGGCGATAGCCGGCATCGAAGCCGGCTATGAGTTCATTCACATTGATGTCTCGCAAGCCAACCATGACGCCAGTGACGACGAAATTATTGCGGCTACGCGAGAAGTGGTTGAATGGGCTCGTTTGACCGGCGCCAGTGTCGAGAGCGAGCCTCACTACTTCGGTGGAAGCTCCAATGTTCACACCGAGAAAATTGATTATGCTGAGATAAAAAAGACTTTCAGTACACCAGAGGGCATGAGTCAGTTTGTGACAGCCACTGGCATAGACACTTTCGCCGCTGCCATCGGTAATCTCCACGGCAAGTACCCTGTACCCAAGAAACTTGACCTAGAGTTATTGAAAGAACTGAGGGCTGCAACCGACTGTTACATCAGCCTCCATGGGGGCAGTGGTACGCCCGGACATTACTTCCGCGACGCCGTCAAAATCGGCGTTACCAAAATAAACATCAATAGCGACATGCGCTACGCCTACCGGACAACATTAGAAAAAGTATTGGCTGAAAATCCAGGTGAGTTCTCTGTGTCCAAGTTGATAGCCAAAGAGGTCGTACCGGCTGTTCAAAAAGTGGTCGAGAGCAAGATTGTCGACTTCAATTCAGCTGGACGAGCCGTCGTTTAGTACGACGTCACGCTTCCATGGTAAAATAACCAGCATAAGCATTTAATATATCTATAGGGTGGGACCAGTGGCAGACAAACAACCAGACGTTATAAGCATAGGTGACATAGTTACCGACGCCTTCATCAAACTGATTCCAGACCAAGCTGTAACCTACGAGAACGAACAGGGCAAGTGGTTGGCCATGCCATTTGGCACCAAGCTGCCATTTGACCATGCCGAAATAATTGAAGCGGTCGGTAATGCGACAAACGCGGCAGTTTGCTTTTCCCGTCTCGGATTAAACAGTTCATTCGTTACGAATGTAGGTGACGACGCCCATGGCCGCGACATGATTGCTGCGCTGCACAAGGAAAACGTCGACAGTCGTTTTGTCCGGATCAACCCTGGTAAAAAGTCCAACTACCACTACGTTCTCTGGTACAAAGATGAGCGCACAATCCTTATAAAGCATGAAGAATACGACTATCATTGGCCGCACCTGCGACCAGCCGAGACACCAGCCTGGGTATACTTCAGCTCGATATCAGAACACGCCATAGACTATCATGACGAAGTCGCCGATTGGCTCGACGCCAATCCTGACGTCAAGATGGCCTTTCAGCCCGGCACCTTTCAGATGGCTGTAGGCGCCGAACGTTTAAGCCGGATATATCAACACTCTGAGGTCTTAATCCTGAACCGCGAGGAAGCTACCCTCGTTGGTGGCGGTGATCACGAAAACGTCCATGACCAGTTCGACAAGCTGCACGGCTTAGGAGCAAATATCGTAGTGATCACAGACGGACCTAACGGAGCATACGCCTCAGATGGCAATGATCGCTACCAGATGCCTCTGTACCCAGATCCAGCTCCTCCAGTTGACCGTACTGGTGCTGGTGACTCATTTGCTTCAACATTTGTAGCTGCGCTGATGAAAGGTAATTCGATAGAGGGGGCATTGCAATGGGCTCCGATCAACTCGATGAGTGTCGTACAGAAGGTTGGTGCTCAGGCTGGGCTGCTGACCGAAGACGAGCTCGATCACTTCCTCAAGAACTCACCGGACTGGTACAAACCGACAAAAATGTAGTACATTTTGTGACGCTTATGGTAAGCTGTAAGGAGTGAATAACCATATGCGCCATGCTCGGTAGACATAAAAATCAAATAGGGAAATCTCGGCGATGACACGCTTCTTATCGGAGACATTACAAGCACCGGAACCAATGTTTCGGCTCGGTCTGCGCCACCTAGAAAAGGCCAACGGACACCCCAACACCGACATAAGGTTTTCGACTGAAGTCATGCACGCTAGCCGCGCCAAACTGCGCGAACTAGGCTTAGACGGTCACGATACGACCGCTCCCGAACTGTACCAGGCGTTGCAGTCTCGTATTAAGGCCGACGATCAGCGACTGGAACGACGCCTACGCACCCGCGCCGCTCAACATGTTTCGGCCGCTGCCGATGTTAACGATGGCATACTCCACTCCATTGTTGAGATTGCCCACGAAGCACCTAGTTATGGCCTGAAGATAAGTGTTCTCAAGACTTTGCTCAAAAAGCAACCGCCAAAGAAGGCCTTGAAGCAGCTCGGCTATCGCTCACTCGACTCAATGCTTAAACACGAGCCAGCTGTACAAGTGTTGGCAGCAGCCTGGATAGTTGAGGCTAATGCCTGGAAGCAGCGCTTTATGGAGCAATATAAGCGATTGCAACCAAATGACTTCGAAGTTCGTCAGCTGATTGTAGAGCAACCTCGAGCAAACCGCTGGCAGGCCATTACGATAAAGGCCCTGGCTGACACTAGACACACGGTACTGAGCTTCAAGGAACTCGGCGCCCTAGTTCTACTGCCGATACCAGATCACGCACCCTCCGGCAGTGTCACCGCGACTATGGCTCTATCCCTGCATGAGCTCAACGAAATCCGA
>JBDSWU010000071.1:0-5861 GCA_039926445.1 Saccharimonadales bacterium (SeqCode) | reverse complement strand
TATTGGCATAGTCTAGTCCCAGCACACGGGCACGGCGCTGAGTTGCTTGTTCTTCGTCTAGTCGGGCATCTTGGCTCATTAATGCTTATTATAAAGCATGAGCGTATTCTTGCGGTATAGTTTAGGTATGCGTTCTATCATAGTCATCGCCCACAACTTGCGCAGCGCCCACAATGTCGGCTCGCTATTGCGAACCGCCGAAGGGTTGGGCATCAAGCGAGTCTACCTGACTGGCTACACACCATTCCCGCAACAGATAGACGATATTCGTCTGCCGCATATAGCTGCCAAGGTTAATCACAACATCGCAAAGACAGCCCTAGGGGCCGAGCATAGTCAATCGTGGGAGCATCGAGCCGACATCGATAAGCTTCTCATTGACTTGCGCAGTCGTGGTTATGTTATAGCGGCGCTCGAACAGTGGCCAACAGCACAGCAGTTGCACAACTATAGGCCACCGGAGCGACTAGCAGTAGTACTGGGTCGTGAAGTCGAAGGCCTAGAGCCTGATGTCATTGAAAGTTGTGATCTGCAGCTTATGATACCGATGTCCGGACACAAGGAATCGTTTAACGTTGTCCAGGCTGCGGCCATGGCTATGTACCATTGCCGTTTCCAACCATAAGCCTTTTTATGGTATAGTAGCCTCAGAAAGTTAAAACAAACATGGCACTGACTACCCCTAACAAGCGCAAGCCTCCCGTCGCTCACAAACGACGAGTTGGCCAGCACCACAAACAGAGCAAGCAATACGTCAAGCATTACTGGCCTTATCTGCCGATGCTGATGATCGCCGGTCTAGGATTGTTCATCAATAGTTTGTGGACGACCCCAGCCGTGCTCGGCGACAGCAGCGATTACAGCAACGCAGCCCTGCTGGATGCAACTAACAACAGCCGCGGCCAGTCCAAATTACAGCCCTTAACCCTGAGTGCTAGTCTGAGTAGTGCCGCCCGAGCCAAGGCCCAAGACATGGTAGCCAAAGACTATTGGGCACACAACTCGCCAGACGGCAAAACGCCATGGGATTTCCTGGCTGGTGCTGGATATCAGTACCAGGCCGCCGGCGAAAACTTGGCTTACGGATTCCGCGATGCTAGCAGCACCCAGACCGGCTGGATGAATAGCTCTGAACACCGAGCAAATGTCCTGAGCCGCGCCTATAGCCAGGTCGGATTCGCCGTAGTATCGTCGCCTAATTATCTCGGCAAAGGTCCTTCAACCATAGTTGTAGCTGAGTACGCTAGCCCGACACAAGCGTTAGCCACCATCACCTTCAAGGTCGACGATCCAACTACTCAGGACTCGCCAGCTGTCAAAGCCGCTAACACCGAACTGGCTTCCAAAAATGTCGCCCGTATTCAACTCATAACCGGTGGCCACGCCACCTGGAGCCTATTTGCCATGTCTGTCCTAGCCTGCTCGGCTTTATTGGTCTTCCTATTGCGACATGGCCTTTACTTGCGGCGTCTCATCCTGCAGAGTGAGGCTTATATCAGTCATCACCCAGTTTTGGACATCATAGTCGTAACGGTTATCACTGCCGGTTTCCTGCTGACGCGCAGCAGCGGAATTATCCGCTAGCTACTGAAGCAACACATTGTCAGCACCCA
The DNA here is from genome assembly GCA_039926445.1 of Saccharimonadales bacterium (SeqCode). Taxonomy (GTDB): domain Bacteria; phylum Patescibacteriota; class Saccharimonadia; order Saccharimonadales; family UBA4665; genus JBDSWU01. The sequence goes on along the minus strand of JBDSWU010000071.1, from coordinate 4,248 downwards.
CCAGCTGACGTAGCTCCGCCAGCTCAGTACTGCTGTGATCAAACCCACCGGGCAGCTTAATCGCCTGCTTGGAAGCGCCAAGCACCAGAATCACATCTGTTGCTCCACGATTAGCGTCAATTATGCGTTTTAGCGACTGTAACGTCTCGGTGTCACTGGAGTTTTGCAAGCGAATGTACAGTTTTGGGCTTGCCACGCTGGCACTTGGTGCGGCCATCGCAGCTTTTTTGACCGCTGCCTTAGACACTTTTGGCACCCGAGCTTTTCGACCAGTTTCCTGGTAAGCTTGGCCCTGAGCTACGGTAACCTCACGAGCATCGTCGACCATTACTTTGGCTTCATCTGACGGACGACCATCGCGGTCTTTGCCATTGACCTTGCCATGTATTAGCACTACTCTATCCCGAACCCATAGACCAACTGTCTGCTGGTAAGCACTTGGAAATAGTATGACCTCGATCTCGCCAGTGTGATCCTCTAGCTTCACGAAAGCCATTTTCTGACCATTTTTAGTAGTGATTTCACGCACATCACTGATCGCTCCGCCAATTGTCACAGATTTACCGTCGTGCGAACCCTTTAGGTCGCGAATAGGCACTGTTTTTTCTGCCAAAAAAGTCTGGAACATAGCCAGTGGGTGCTGGCTAAGGTATAGCCCCAGCAGTTCACGCTCCCATAGAAGTTGTTCGCGCATATCTATCTGCACCGGTGCCGGCACCAGCTCGAGACTGATGTGCTGCACATTACCGCTACTACTGCCGAATAGGTCAACCTGTCCACTGCTGGCCTGCTTCTGAACTCTTGAACCAAAAGCCAACAACATATCTATATTGTGCAGCAGCACGGAGCGGTCGGCATAGCGGTCGAAACCCCCGGCTTTGACCAAGCTTTCAATTGTCTTCCGGTTGACGATACGGCTATTAACGCGGGTCAGAAAATCCTCTAGGCTGGTAAATTGGGCTTCGTCGCGGGCTCGCAATATTTCTTCTACAGCCCCCGTACCGACGTTTTTAATAGCGGCCATGCCAAAGCGAATCTGGCTTTTTTCTGGCACAACTGCAAACTCCAGATACGATTCGTTGACGTCAGGCGCCAAAACCGTGATACCCATCTTTTTACACTCAGTTATTTCTATTGCTAGTCGATCGATATCATCGAAGTCCGAGGTCATGACTGCCGCCATAAAGGCCGACGGGTAGTGAGCCTTGAGGTAAGCCGTCTGATAGGCGATTAAGCCGTAGCAGGCAGCGTGCGACTTGTTGAAACAATAGGCAGCAAAGTCCTCGAGCTGCTTCCAAAATTCTTCCATAACGGCCGGAGCTATGCCAGAGACTTCTTGGCCACCCTCGATCATTCGCTGGCGCATTTTGCGCATGATATCGATCTTCTTCTTGCCGATAGCCTTGCGCAGGGTGTCGGCCTCGCCACCACTAAAACCACAGACTTCTTTGCTGATCTGCATCACCTGCTCCTGGTAAACCAGCACGCCGTAAGTATTCTTGAGCGCGCCCGTCATGCTGTCGTGAGGGTAGACAATCGACTTTTGGCCGTGTTTTCGGGCAATAAATTCATCGATAAACTGCATCGGACCAGGACGATACAACGCCACCATAGCGATAATATCCTCGAAAGTTGTTGGCTTTAAATCCTTGAGATAGCGCTTCATGCCAGCTGATTCTAGCTGGAATACGCCCGTGGTATCACCGCGCTGTAGAAGCTCATAGGTAACAGTATCGTCAAGCGGTATGGACGTGATGTCAATATCATCGCCATGAACACGGCTGATGATGCGCAAAGCGTTCTTGATAGTCGTCAGGTTAGACAGACCCAAAAAGTCCATCTTGAGCAGTCCCAATTCCTCAACCGGCCCCATCGGATACTGAGTGGCCACTACACCCTTTTGGGCCATTTCTAGCGGGACATACTTAACGATATCATCCGGGGCAATCACTACGCCCGCAGCATGGACACCGTGCGAGCGGATGGTGCCTTCTAGCTGGATCGCTAGATCGAATACCTTTTTCGACGTCTCGTTTGTGTCGTACTCCTGTTTTAAATCAAAATCTTTGACCAGCGACGTCGCTAATGGCACATGAATGCCCTGAATCGGTGGAGGAATCATTTTAGACAATCGATCAGCTTCAGCATATGGCACCTGCAGCACTCTGGCGACATCGCGGACGGCGTTACGAGCAGCCATCCGACCGAAGGTCACGATGTTGGCAACCCTCTCCGTACCATATTTTTGGACACAGTATTCGATGACTTCATTACGTCGTGTGTCCTGAATGTCAATATCGACATCTGGCATGCTGATACGATCCGGGTTGAGAAAACGCTCGAAAAGCAGATCGTACTTTAGTGGGTCCAGTTCGGTGATGGCCAGGGCATAGGAGATGATCGATCCGGCCGCACTGCCGCGACCAGGACCAAAGACGATGCCTTGATCTTTGCCCCAACCGATGAAGTCGGAAATGATCAAGAAGTAACCATTGAAGCCCATATTATCGATGATTCCTAGCTCGTAAGTGGTCCGTTCCTGGACCTCCTTAGGTAGAGTCGTCCAGGCTGCCTCCTGCGACATAGCGGCGGCCTGGTTTTTAGTCATACGGCCGTAGCGCCAGGCTAAGCCTTGATAGACAAGCTTATCTAAGTAAGTTTTCTCAGTCTCGCCTGGTGGTACGGGGAACTTAGGGATTAGGATTTTGCCAAGTTCGATCGTGACTTCACAGCGATCGGCAATTGCCCGAGAGTTGGTTACGAAATCCGGATGCTCGTCGCCCCAGCGTTCGATGATCGCTTGCGGGTCGGTCACATGAAGTTCAAAATCACTAAGACTCATTCGCTTTTCGTCTGACAAGAAGGCGCCGGTTTGAACACACAGCAGTATCTCGTGGGCTATTTGGTCATCATGGCGCAAGTAGTGGGCATCACAGGTCACAACACAGGGTATGTTGAGCTGTTGGCTGAGCTTAATTGTCTGTTCGGTGACACCTACCTGTTCATCCCATTTAGCCGGGTGCTTGGGATGACCGTGATCCTGAACTTCCAGGTAGTAGCGGTCGCCAAAAACTGATTTGTACCATTCGGCGACTGCCACAGCCTTGTCATATTGTCCTTGACGTAAATTGTCACCCACCTCACCGCCAATACAGCCGCTGAGAATAATCAGCCCTTCGTTGTACTCGGCAAGCAGTTCATGATCAATCCGTGGCTTGTAGTACACGCCCTCTAGATTAGCGATAGTGCTCAGGCGCATCAGGTTCTGATAACCGGTGTTGTTCATCGCCAGTATGATCAGGTGGTAATAGGTTTTGTCCTTTTGCGGATCACGGTCGTGGCGCGTCCGAGCCGCAACGTAGGCCTCCATGCCGATGATCGGCTTGATGCCACCAGCCCCAGCCTCTTTATAAAACTCAATCGCACCGCTTAGCGTACCATGATCGGTCATCGCCACAGCTTCCATGCCTGCCGACTTGACGTGTTCGATCAGCTTCGGAACTTTTGTAAGTCCATCGAGCAAGCTGTACTGTGTATGATTGTGCAGGTGCACATAGTCGCTGGACTGGAGCGTCTTTGCCGCCATGATAATCTACCCTCTTCGAGGTATCAGTATACGCTAGCAGACAGCTTTGCGACAGGCTGAGTTTTACAACACTAGCCAGTCAATAGACTACTTTTTGAGGTATTCTTTGATATGGTCGACGGCTTTATTTGCTTCTTTGATAGCTTTGCTCAGATCCTTGTCCTCAGCAGTGCCTTCGTGGATAACACTGAGCATTTCCCGGGCTTTTTCTTTGGTATCTTTGGCTTTATCAACTAAGTCGTTGAGTTCCTTCTGAGTTTTACCGCTCAGATCACTGCCCTTGGTCTTGGCTTCATCGAGCAGGCTACCTAGCTCAGTGTGCAGACGCTTGAGGTCTTTCTAGGCTTCCGAGATGCCACGCTGAGTGGCATCTTTGATATCGTCACGAGTAGCCTTGCCACTCTTGGGCGCGGTCAGTACTCCAGCCAGATAGCCAGCGGCGCCGGCAATTGCTGCTCCGATGGCGAGCTTCTTGGTAGTTTTGGAAGTCGTGTCTTTCTTGCGCATATTAGAGCTCCTATCGCTTTCGTTTATGAGTTAGGTCAATTATGTTCTTGATCAACGTCATCATACTGACACTGCCCCCGACATTTTTTAGGGTGTCAGCAGCCGACTCGACCGAGTCAATTACAGTCTCGGCTTTGGCCACAGCTCGGCGCAAG
>JBDSWU010000070.1:0-4320 GCA_039926445.1 Saccharimonadales bacterium (SeqCode) | reverse complement strand
TGCTTATCGCTCTTGCCTCAGTGCCGGTTACCCGCTACAAATTAGCCGGTTACGTTATCAAGAAGACCTTGGGCGTTACAGTCGTCGATAGTGTCACCGGCAAACCAATCAGCGGTGCCAGCGTCAGCTACGGTGGCCACCAAGCTACCACCAATGCCACCGGTCAAGCGCTACTAGCCGCGCCATTAGGCGGCGGCGAGCTGTCGATCACCAAAGGCTACTACCAGCCATATAGCAAAACTACGACAATTGGCATTGGCGACCCTAGCCCGGCGCTCAAGATCAGTCTCGTGGCGACCGGCCGGCAAGTATCACTGACGATCCTTAACAAGCTAACTAAAGAACCCGTAACAGGGGCGATTGTTAAGGTTTTGGAAACCTCGGCCGTCACTAACAAGGCTGGCGAGGTATCGATAGTTTTGCCCACCAAGACTGATACGGTAACGGCTACTATTACAGCCGAAGGCTATACGACGTCAACGGCTGAGGTCCAGGTCACTGACGGCGTGGTGCCGGCCAACACCATATCGATCGTGCCGGCCGGGAAGTTGTACTTCCTAAGCACTGCCAACGGCACCCAAGATGTTGTTAAGACTAACCTGGATGGTTCTGACCGGTCTGTCGTGCTGGCCGGGACCGGCAAGGAGGACGCGGCCACTAGCCAGTTGATAGCCTCACGCGATTGGCGTTACGTCGTGGTCAAAACGCGGCGCACGGCTACCGAGACCAGTTTGTATCTGATCGACACAGCCACCGACAAACAAACCCAATTCGAAGCCACTAACTCGGCCTATAATCTAATCGGTTGGAGCGGCCACAATTTTGTTTACGACGTCGTGCGCTCTACCGTGGCAGCCTCGCAGTCTGGCCGTGAGAGCATCAAGAGCTATAACGCCGACCAGCAGCAGCTCAACCAACTAGATCAGACCCAAGCACTTGGCGCAGCTGCCAGCTACGCCGCCCTCACTTTTAGCAATTTTTTCATAGTAGATAATCAGCTGCTGTATACCACCAAGTGGACGGGCGGTGGTGACACAGCATATGACTTGAGCAGTCAGACCAACTCAATTCGCACAATAAGCGTTAGCGGTCAGGGCAAAAAAGATCTCCAGAGCTACCCAGCAGCGACGTTTGCCGGTATCCAGACTGCGCATGTTTTGCCGGGGCGGGTTATATATTTGGTCGCCAGCACAGACGGGGCCGCTACATACTACTCGTACACTGGGGGCAGTCTATCAGCCGATACATCGCTTAACCCCGACAGTTTTGCTCAGCCATCACCGGTCTATCTGCCATCACCTGACGGCCTAAAGACAGCCTGGAGCACAGTTAGCGGAAAGCCCGGGCTTATGGTTGGTGACAAAAACGGTAGTAACCCAACTAGCGTTAGTGGAGGCGAGTATGGCGCATATGGCTGGTACGGCAGCAAATACATACTATTGTCTCGTGGTGGCAGTAGTCTGTACATCCTACCTCTGGGTGAAGGCAAGAACTATACTCCGACCAAGGTCGGTGACTATTCTCAGCAGCAAATAGCCCCGGCCAGCTATGGGGGTGGCTTCTAACGTAACTTACCAACGGCCATCTTGCCATCGGTGTGCAAATATCCACGCCAAACTCGGTTGACGAGCCGATAAGGGTCGCCAAGCCGGACACTCGTTGTTGGGCCGATACGTTTGGCTCGCTGCAGTTGACCAATTATTAATTGCCGTTCAGCGTTAGTATCGGGAGCGATCATATGAGTAATCTGCAGATTGTGGCGGATGAAGCTGATGCCGGTGTCGAGCGAGGCTGCCCCGACCCACAGTAAGTTGTCGCCTTGGACGTGGCTAGCTCGACGGTGCCAGTGTATACGTTTGAACGACATGTCTCCGGTGTCATCGTAGGTGGTCGCCCAAAACCGCACATGGTGTCGACCGCCGACGTCACCGTGCACCGGCATCTCGAACGCTAAGTCCTGCTTGCGGCCGAATAGGTAAAGGCTGCTGACTGGTGCATTCAGATAGGGCACACTTAATAAAGTACTAACGACGAAGCGCAGTAAGTGCCGCAGCGTATGCGGGTCGGCCATGTGCCAGCCTATCGACTCCATATGTGTAATCAGTTGGCGCCGGTTGGTGATCAGCCCGATGTTGAGCGGATCGGAAGCAAAGCCGTCGGGCGTTACGCAGTACAACGGCAGGTGACGAGCCGGTCGCAGGATGCGAATCAGGCGTAAGCCGGCGGGCGCCAGCAGGTAAGCACCGAGGATATAGGTCAGCAGGACTGCAAGGGCGATGGGCAGACGACGGTCGAAATAGGGGAAGATATCGCGCACCGAAAAGTAGGCAATGACCAGGCCTGGTATCAGCACCAGGAAGCGCTTAGCTAGACGGAGGATGTACTGAATCATAGAGGTAACCATATCATACACTACCTCCGTCACATCGATTGACGACGCTTATGCTAAAATACCAGTAATGGAAGAGCCAACTACTACGCCAGTCACTACCGAACCAGCCGTCGAGCCAGATGTTGTTTCTGAGACCGTCGCGGTTACAGACCAGCCAATAGCCGATGCGCCGCAGGAGACGGTCCAGCAGCCAACGTCTGATGATCAGGCAAACTCAGTCGTTGACGTCGTGACCGCACCCGAACAAACTGCTGAAGAGGTTGCCGAAAGCGCCGCTAGCTCGCCAAAGGAACAAGCTCCGCCACCAGCCGTCGCTCCAGCCAAGCCCAAAACTGAGCGCACTGCGGACGTAAAGCTGGCTATCATTGCCACGGTCATCATAGTCGTCGCGCTAGCGGTACTGGCTACCGTCGCCTTTATGAATCAAAAGTAAGCTATAATGGTCGGGCTATGTCTTTGTATGACCCCTTGCCACAGTACTTAAGCGCCCCTGGCGCCCTGATTGTCATGCCAACAGACACTGTCTACGGTGTAGTCGCCCAGGCTCATGATCAATCGGCTGTCGAAAGGTTATACACTGCCAAAAACCGTGAGCATAAGCCCGGAACTGTCATTGCCGCCTCGATCGAACAGCTAGTTGAGCTCGGCCTCAAACGTCGCTACCTAAGTGCAGTTAGCCAATTCTGGCCCGGACCGGTTAGCGTTATAATACCTTGCGCCGATCCGGCGCTGAGCTACCTGCACCAAGGAAAGCAAAGCTTAGCTGTACGGATTCCGCAGCCCACAGAGCTTCGTGATTTGTTAGAACAAACCGGTCCACTGCTCACGAGCAGCGCCAATCATCCCGACCAACCGACTGCAGTAACCGTCGACCAGGCCCGTGATTACTTTGGCGATACCGTCGATTTTTACCTAGACGGCGGTGACTTAACCGACCACAAACCGTCGACCATCATTAGGATCGTCGACGACGCAGTCGAGGTCATCCGCCAAGGGGCTGTTAAAATAGACTTATGACATTTGAAGATTACCAAAAACAAGCATTGACCACCGTTCTCAGTACCGGCGATGATTTCAAAGACCTGTTGCACTGGGTCCTCGGACTTAATGGTGAAGCTGGCGAGGTTGCCGAAAAGCTCAAGAAGATTATCCGTGACAAGGGCGGAGTCGTCAGCGACGACGACAAGATTGAGCTCGCCAAAGAGCTCGGCGACGTCCTATGGTACATCGCTGTCTTCGCCGAACAGCTCGGCGTACCGCTAGACATTATAGCCCAACAAAATCTCGACAAACTGGCCAGTCGCAAAGACCGTGGCATGCTCGGCGGCTCCGGTGACAACCGATAGCTAGAAGTTTTGGCGGAGCCAGTCGTCTAGACTGTTGCCGCCACCACCAGCCATGCCGACGACCATGTCGCCTGCGGCCAGGCGCTTTTCGATAATCGCTTTTAATGAGTCGTCGCGTAGTTGGGGCGAAGCGATAGCCGGGTCTGACAGGTGTGAAATAAGCTCGGCCGGTTCGACTATGCGATCGTCTGGGTCTTCGCGGGCCAGATAGCTTGGGATCCAATAAACGTGGGATGCGCCGTCGAAGCAGTCGCCGTAGTCGTTGAGCATGTGTAGCTGGCGACGGTTGGTCAGTGGCTCGTATATGACGATCAGCTTTTGGCCGGATTCGGCTGCCATTTCTGTGGCGACACTCATGGCACCGCGGATTTTTTCTGGTGTGTGCGCATAGTCACTGTACAGGCTGGGAGCTACCATTTCCATACGCCGAGATAAGCCAGGGAAACCGTTCATCAGCTCTATCAGATCGGCAACTGGCAGCTGTGTGGCGAAGTGAACGGCCTTGATCGCCAGCCAAGCGTCCAGCCGGTTGTAGGCGCCTAAAAGCCTAATGCTACTGATCATCGGGTCGCTACTAGGTAG
>JBDSWU010000069.1:0-4874 GCA_039926445.1 Saccharimonadales bacterium (SeqCode) | reverse complement strand
CGGTGATGTAAGCGCATAAAGCTAATGTACTCAGTAACGCCTCCAGCGAAGTGATCTACAGACATATGTGCTACCAAACCACGCATCACTATTCGGGCTCCGCCTATCTGGTCATCGAAAGCGTGTTGATAACGCGTGTTGACTTGAAAGTTGGCCAGATCCAGTGCAGTTACAGGTGTGGCAGCGTCTAGCAGACTGATCCGGCGTAACTGTGACTTTGGATCACGAATCGGCTTGTCGGGAAAGTGTTTGGCAAGTTCCATAATACCCGGAGCCCGCTCAACCCACTTCGCTAGCTTAGTGCTAGCCTGACTATAGGTAACAGATTTATGCGGCTGCGACGCGACATCTGTGCGAAGAATTACAGGTAACTGCGTTGGATTAGGCAATAAGTCAGCTTTGCGGTGGAGTTTTGAGGGTAGAGTTATTGGCGACGGTGATATCCCAATTGGCACTCGCCAGGGTGTAACAGCTGTCGGCTCTACGGACGGAATCGACTCTACAACAGCTTGATTTCCGGGATTGCTAGATGCAACCATAGACACCGCTGAAACCACAACACTGCCAGCTGTAAGCGCCACAACCAGCCGACGCCAGTCGGTTCGAGACTCGATTTCTGGACTCATCTAATGGCAATTATACTACCGACCGTTATAGGCGGCTAGAGCCAAGGCTTCGACGGCGTCCCACATCATTTGTTTGGGAACGTGTGAGTTATCAATCACGAGTGGCAGCGGGGAATCGGCTGCTGTAAGGTGTGTGGCAGATATAGCCTGGTCGACCGAATCTTGGCCTGGCGTAAACGCCAGGTGCTGTTCTGGCCACCAGAAAGGCCACTCCGGGCGCTGGCGGTCGAGCGCTCGACGATTGGTTATATTGTCGATAATTGGCCGTAGCTGCTGGTCAGTTGGTTGGCTATTGCCAGCGCTCAGCAGCACCCTCTCAGCAGCAACTGTCGGCTCGCAGATCATATAGATGTCGAGTATCGTAACCACATCTTGATTCAAGGCCTCGACGTGATGACGCGGATTCCGGCCATCGAGTACTAGGACGTCAGCCTCGGCCTGTCGTGCTTGCACCACCGACTGCTCGTACCAGTCAATCGCCGCCTCTTGAGCGATCGGCAGTTCACCCAGTTGCGACACGCAATTAGATATTTCTGGGCGCTGCAAGTCTCCTAGGGATGGATCGATAGCGAAGGCTTTGCGGTTTTTATACAGCTCGGTGGCAATTTCTGCCAACCGCTCACGGTCGGGAAGGGGAGCTGACGGGCTCAGGTCGAGTTCGCGACGAATAATCGCCGTAAACCGCCGGAAAAAGTCTCCAGCTACATCAAAATAGACAGCAACACCTTGGAGTTTAAGTGCAGTGGCAATAGCTTCGCTGGCGGCACCTTTGCCGGTTTTGGTTTCGCCCTCAACATAGATGGCGAGCAGAGGTTTTTCCTTGGCGGACATCGCTAGCTAGTCTAGCAAATAACTAGTTGCAAAGCTATACTAGCTTGATGATCAAGATATATTCCTGGAACGTAAATGGCATCCGTGCCGTCCAAAAAAAAGGCTTGTGGGACCCCTTTATATCTGCTGAACAGCCCGATATACTGTGCTTGCAAGAGCTCAAAGCCAAGCCGGAGCAGATTGATGTCAACGTCGAAGGTTATACGGCCTTTTGGTTTTCGGCGGTCAAACCGGGATATAGTGGCACGGCTATACTCGCAAAGTCCAAACCACTCCAGGTCGTCAACGGATTTCCGCAGGATATTATCGACAGGTACTGAGTGACGGGCGATACTTATGGAAACCCTAACGCCGAGGGGCGAGTCGTGGCAGCCGAGTTTGAAAAGTTTTGGGTCGTTACAGTCTACACACCCAATGCCAAGGACGACCTAAGCCGCGTACCGCTCAGGCACGATCACTGGGACCCAGCATTTTTGGCTTACATTCAACAGCTGGAGAAATCCAAGCCTGTTGTTTTTTGCGGCGATCTCAATGTGGCTCACACAGAGGATGACTTGGCCAATCCCAAACCCAACCGCGGTAAACGTGGCTTTACCGACGAGGAACGTTCAGGATTTCAAGCTTTTGTTGACGCTGGACTCGTTGATACATTCCGACTTTTCCAACAGGGCAATGGCCACTACAGCTGGTGGTCTCACTTCGCCAAATCACGCGAACGCAACGTTGGCTGGCGCATCGATTACGTCCTAGTCTCGGGTAGTCTGCGACCAAAAGTTGTAGCAGCCGCCATCCACCCTGAAGTGCTCGGCTCTGACCACTGTCCCGTATCTGTTACAATAGACATATGAAACTTGAATTAATTCAGCTGCTTTCGACAGACAATCTAAAACTCCCGGGCTTACTCTATACTCCCGAAAAGCGAACCAAAAAAGCGGCTATTTGGTTACATGGTATGGGTGACAACGGCATGTTCTACAACCCAAAGCGAATCAACGCTCTTGGGCAAGCAATGACTGACGAGGGTATTACTTTTTTAAGTTTCAACAACCGTGGAGCCCACGACAAAAAAACACTCAGTGTTGCCGATTCGGAGGACAAATATCAAGCAGGTACACACTACGAGCTGATCGCCGATTGCGTCAAGGATATAGATGGCGCCGTTCAATTCCTGAAAGACAAAAAGTACAACGAGCTCTATCTAGTCGGTCACAGTACCGGAGCCAACAAGATCTGCGTCTATAACCAGACCGCTGCCAAAAATCCATTTAGTAAATTTGTCCTGGCCGGGCCGGGAGATGATAGCGGGCTATTTTATACTGAGCTCGGCAAAGACCTGTTCAACAAAGCTCTCAGCCTGTCCAAGACTCGAACCCAGCAAGGCGACGGTCTGTCGATAATGCACGAAAAGAGCGGCATGAACCCATTTAGCGCCCAGTCTACTTACGACATACTCAACCCTAACGGTGCGTACAATAGCTTTCCATTCTACGAAAACGCGACCGAACGCCTGGGCACAAAAGTCTTGTTTAAAGAGTATCGGCAGATCCGCATCCCAACGCTTGTAGTGTATGGCGAGGAAGACGAGTACGCATATACCGCCGGATCGGTCAGTGATGCTTTGATCGCTTTAGAGGAAAACACCCACAGCAGCGTCATCAATAGCTGCGCCTTCCTGACAATCCCGGACACTGACCACGGCTTTCATGGAGCCGAAGACAAGTTTGCCAAATCTATTGCCAGTTGGCTGACGAGGGGCTACTAATGAGTCAGCCATTCGCTGTGTTTGATATCGATGGGACAGTCATACGTTGGCAGCTGTATCACGCCATGGTTGACGCCTTGATGCGACAAGGCTACATCGACAAGAAGCGTTTTGAGAAAGTTCGAGTGGCGCGCATGGTCTGGAAGCGTCGAGTTGGCAGCGACTCCTTCAATGAGTATGAGCACGAGATCGTCAAGGTTTTTGACGAGGCATTGACCGGGCTTCCGGTCAACATGCTCGAGATGGCCGCTCAGACCGTTTTTGGCGAGTACAAAGAGCAGGTCTATGCTTATACACGCACGCTCATACACGATCTGAAAGCTCAAGGTTACCTAGTGTTTGTCATCTCTGGATCACCGTCTCTAATAGTCAAGAAACTGGCCGATTACTACGACTTTGACGACTACGCGGCTACAGAATATCCCGAAAAAAACGGCTACTTTACCGGCGAAAAAAAATTGTCTATTGGTCGCAAAGGCGAACTACTGCAAGACTTGATCGATAAGCATAGTCTGGAATTTGCTGGAAGCGTCGGCGTCGGCGACAGTGAAGGCGACATTGCCATGCTAGAGCTGTGCGAACGTCCAATTGCGTTCAACCCTAGCAAAAAGCTGTACGAACATGCTCAAGCCAATAGTTGGGAAATAGTCGTTGAGCGTAAAAACGTTATATACAGGATGTCGGCCGAGCAGGGTCACTACCATCTAGACCCATGAACACCTCCGAGTACTGGTCACGGCAAGACGCCAGCGAACCGTTGTTCGCAGACTTGGCATGGAGTCGACCGGAGCACAAACAAAAAGCCGGCAAACTGCTAATAATTGGCGGTAATAGTGAGGGCTTCGTTGCGCCTGGTGAGGCTTATCAGCTGGCAAGTAATGCTGGCGTTGGCACAGCCCGCGTGTTACTGCCCAGCGCCTTACAAAAAATGCTCGGACGCGGCTTTGCCGCTGGTGAGTTTGCGCCCAGTACCAAAAGCGGCAGCTTCGGCCGAGCAGCACTGGCTGACTTCCTCGACCACAGCCTGTGGGCAGATGGCGTGCTACTGGCTGGTGACCTGGCTCGCAACTCGGAGACAGCAATATTGCTTGAGAGTTACCTCGACAAATATCCAGGACCTGTCACGATGACACGCGACGCCATCACTTACTTCAACGAATTGCCGACTGTTGTTCTGCAGCGACCCAACACCTTGCTGGTATTAAGCATGTCTCAGCTACAAAAGCTCGGTGTCAGCGCCCGAACATCGATGGCGTTTACACTCGGCATGGACCTATTACGACTCGTCGAAAGCTTGCACGAATTCACGAAGCGTTACCAGGTCAGTATCATCACTAAGCATCACGATACTGTACTCGTCGCGGTTGCTGGAAGGATCAGCACTACTAAACTGAGCGTCGATCATCCAGTGTGGCGGTTGAACGTCGCTACCCACTCTAGTGTCTGGTGGCTACAACAACCAGCTAAGCCATTTGAAGCCTTGACGACAGCTGTCCACGAAGCTTTGTGCGCATAAAGCGCTCGGATTCCAGTTGGATGATCTAGTGCGGGGAGCGCCACTGGCGCTACCGTTCAAGTCCTACATATGGCAACCAAAGCAAAAGGATCCCGTTCGGGATCTGCTGACGATAAGCGCTCGGATTCCAGTAGGGTGT
>JBDSWU010000068.1:0-9305 GCA_039926445.1 Saccharimonadales bacterium (SeqCode) | reverse complement strand
TCGGCAACTGGCAGCTGTGTGGCGAAGTGAACTGCCGTAATCGCCAGCCAGGCGTCAAGACGGTTGTAGGCACCCAGTAGCTTAATGTTACTGATCGCCGGGTCACTAGTAGCGAGTACCGAAATATCTGTACCGTCGACGAGGTCTAAATAGCTGGCGTCCTCGTTCCAAACAAAAGTTTTATCAGATTGTTCTATGAACTCACAGAAAGCCAGTTGGTAGTCCTCGCGAGTTGGAAAGATCTCGTGGTGATCCCAGCTGACGCCGGTGATCAGGCTGATTGACGGCTGAAAGGCCAGGAAGTTACGATCAAACTCGTCGCATTCGTAAACAAAATACTTGCTGTTTTCGTCATAGCTGCCCATCTCAGCAAAACTAGTTTTGGCAGGCAATAGATAGCTGATTGGTAGCTGAAGTTTGGTGAACAGCCAGACGACCATGGCGGTAGTCGTGGTTTTGCCGTGGGTGCCAGCGACGGCTATCAATTGCTGCTTTTTGTCGGTCAATATGGTGTTGAGTAGCTCATCACGCTTGGAGATGCGGATGCCCTGTTCAGCACAATAAGCAAGTTCTGGAGCATCGGGGTTTTCCAGTGGTAGCGCCGAGGAGTAGACAAACCAGTCTATCGGCTGGGCTTCGTGGACGGCGGCAATAGCCTGGCGATCTTGGCCAATATGTATGTTATTAACACCGTGGTGGCGTAGATAATCGATGTAGGCCGAATCCTGTTTGTCGGATCCCGAAACGGTGTATCCGGCCTGACTGGCGATCAGAGCCAGAGGCCCAATACCAGCGCCGCCAATACCAGAGAGGTAGATATGCATGTATCTACTATAATATAGATTGATGAACACACGGCATACTCACCAGCTGTATCGGCAATTTCGGCGGGCCCGGCCTAGCTACTTCTTGATGATAGCCGTGGTTAGCCTGGCTATAGGCTTGCTAGCGCTTCGTTCCAACAACGAGCATATGATTGGCCTACGCGATGCCGTGTATGCTGCCGACAAGGACAATCGGGACGTTGAGAGCTCTCTGCAGCATTTGCAGGCCTATGTCACCAGGCACATGAACACCGACCTAGCAGGTGGTAAAACCGGCGTCTACCCTCCCATACAGCTCAAGTACACCTATGATCGTTTAGTAACCGCCGAGAGCGAACAGTTAGCCCAAACTAACGCTGCATTCTATACGACTGCCCAGAAGTACTGTGAGGCGCAAAACCCCGGCGGATTCTACGGCGCCACGCGTATTGGCTGTATCACTAACTACCTGACTACCCATGATACTCAGCACCAGATCGCCCCGATCCCCGACGCTCTCTACAAATTTGCCTTCACATCGCCCCGTTGGTCTCCGGACTTAGCCGGCTGGAGCTTGGTAACCGCCGCCGTCAGTGGGCTGCTGTTTGCCTTATCTGTCATTGGCCGCCGACTTTTCCGTTAGGCATATTGTCGCCCAGCAAAAAAGCCCTCCGGAGAGGGCTTTTGAGTTACGAATCCTGAAACTTATTAGGGCTTCTTGGTAGTCGTAGTGTTAGTAGTGCCAGTTGTGCCAGTCGATCCATTGCTAGCGTTGCCAGCGTTCTGGACGTTGTTGGTGGTGCTGCTAGAGGCGTTGCTCTGGTCAGCACACTTCTGACCACTTGGGTTCTGCTTTTGGAAAGTGGCGACTGCTTTAGCAACCTGACCATTGTCCTGGAGGTTCTCCCAGAAAGTGACTTGAGTACTGTTGATGACCATTTGGTCATATGGTTCGTGCAGCTCACAACCGAGCTTGACCAACGAAACGCTGGTGTTGGCTGCGGCAGTAGCGTCAGTTGCGGCGCCACTTGAAGTCTGCAAGTAGTAGATGTCTTTGACGACAAAGTACTTGTTGTTCAGTGTACTGATCTTGCCAAAGTAGACCTGTCCAGTGTTCAGGAAGACGGCTTGCAGCTTGCTGCTGTCGACGAAACCTGCCTGGCTGTTACGGTTACTAGTGAAGACAGTGATCGCTACGAAGACTAACAGAACGGCGACCAAGAAGGCTCCGGCTGCAGTTACGATGCGAGTTACCTTTTGTGAATCAGGCCTGTTGGCCCGTTTGCTGCTTGATCCAGTGCTAACTGGTGCGGCTGTTCCAGCTGTTGCTGGTTGTGCGTTGCGACTTGAAAAATCCATAATTTCTCTACTCCACCTTTATACTTTTTATGGTTACCGACACAGTGTAATACAGCTTATGGTCGAGTGCAAGCAATTTTCAGCTATCCACAGGTGTAGTTTTCTCAGGTTACTCGTAGTACATCTATCTCAAAAGTTATGCCTGGCTTGTATGATAACGAGTCCCACAACTGTCAACGGGGTTGACAAATAAAAACATACCGGCGTATGTTAGGGGTACACAACTAATCGTAAGAAGAGGGAGTCAGCAATGGCAGCATACAAGCACACGAATTCTAAAGGTGTAACATACTTTTTAAACTCAAAGGAAGTTACACTTCGCGGCGGCAAAGTCCAGCGCATCTACTACTTCAGCAAAGATGAGCGACCAGAAGGTTCTGATCTGCCAGCTGGTTTCTCAGTCAACGAGAACCCTCGTAACGGTTTCTTGACCATCAAGCGCGGCGTCTAGACTAAACTCCCTCACCTCAAACTCCCGGCATAATGTCGGGAGTTTTTGTTTGTCGCAAGTCAGTCTCTCTAGATTAACCCTTGTAAAACTTGCATAAGCGTGATATAATACAGCCATGTCAAACTACGAACAAATACCACTATTCCCCGAAGACTCAGCTGCGTTTGATCCAATAGCTGTCGGCAACGAGGTGCTCGCTGCCGTAGAGGCACGTCCCCAACCAGCCGTCGACACAGAGCTTAGTCCAGCATTAGCTGAGCTAGGCTATCAGCGTGCCGAAACCGGCCCAGCCGACCCAACTCCCCGGAAATTCGGTCGAACAGACCAACGCCCAGTTTCAAGCCGGTTAGATGTGCCGCGTGAAGTTGCCCGTCATCAAGACGTTCAAATTTATAACGAACTCTTCCAGCTAACTGGCCCAGACAAGCGATCGCCAAGTGAAGTCGAGCAACAGCGGGTTATCGATAGTCGCGGTAGGGCAGTGGCTGAGGCTGCTTTGAAAGCTGTCCTAGATCGGCTCCAGTAGTGTCGACTAGGCCACCAGTTCAAGCTGAGATTTTTGAAGGCATGCCTGAGCCTACGCCCAGAGCTATAGATGTTGGGGCCAGAAATGCTTTGGCCCGGACTTTGAGCCCAGAGTATCAGGGCGTGCGCGAGGAGCACTACCTGGACATCACAGCCGAAGTTATGGAGCGAGCAGACCCAGATAAGCTCAAAACGTCTTTGCTTGGTCCTGAGGTCAAGGGAAATGACGTTGGTTGGTATCTGGGGCCTGGAGCACGCCAGCCTTACCTAGTGGCAGTCACACCAAAAGAGGCTCTGTTGATGAAAGGTCGAATCGCTACACTCGGCGAACGGGCCGTGGCATTGACCGAGGCCAGTCGTCAGCGTCCAGGTAGATCGCTTAGTGACGGCGACAGGGCTGTGATCGCCGGGGCTGGTGTTAGACGATTGGAACGTCCGCTGGCTGAAATGCAGGGATACACGGCTGCTCTCGGTCAAAAGTTTGCTATCATTGCCAAATTCCAGGAGGCCGCCCAACCTAAACATATCGGCTTGGCCCGCTTCGGTAGCGAGGCCAAGATGCGTGAGGCTTTCGCCTTTTTGCAGACTTTTGTTTTTGACGAAATGTTCAGTGTGGTTGGTGCCCAGAGGCAATGGAACCAGCAACAAGCGACGCTGGCACGCCGGACGGTCACTAAGCGAATGTTTCTAGAGCGAGACGATAACCAGCACATCGTATATTTCCGTGGACTGCTAGATTTAGCCGAGACTTGGAACGGCTACAAGCGTGCGATAGTCGCCAAACGTATTTATGATATAAAACAGTACAATCGAAGCCACCCCGTTGATGAACTCTAGTCTGCAGGGTCTGCCGCGGCCGTTTTTTGTGTTGGCGCCGATGGATGATGTTACTGACACAGTGTTTCGACGGGTAGTCGGCCAGTGCGCGCCGCCGGATCTTTACTTTACAGAGTTTGTGAACGTCGATGGGCTGATGAGTCCGGGACGGCCTAAATTGATGAAGCGTTTGCAATACACCGATACTGAACAGCCGCTTATCGCTCAGATTTGGGGCAAGAACCCCGACAACTTTTACGCCGTCGCCCAGCAGCTGGCCGATCAGGGCTACGCTGGCATCGACATCAATATGGGCTGTCCGGAAAAGAATGTTGTCCGCAATGGCACCTGTAGTGCGCTTATCAACGATCGACCGCTTGCCGAGGCGATTATAAAAGCTGTCCAGAAGGGGGTTGCTGGCAAGATTCCGGTCAGCGTCAAGACTCGACTCGGCTTCGGCAGCGTTGATTATAGCTGGCATGAGTTTCTACTGGCCCAAAATCTGGCGATGATCAGCGTCCACGGTCGGACACGAGCCCAGATGAGTAAGGTACCAGCCGACTGGGCGGCTATCGGCCATGTTCGCGAGCTGCGTGACAAGTTATCTCCAGATACACTGATCGTCGGTAACGGTGATGTTTTAAGTCATCAGCAAGGTCTAGAGTTGGCAGCCGAACACTCCCTGGACGGCATTATGATCGGCCGCGGCATATTTCACGACCCCTATGTCTTCGCCGCCCAAGACATTTGGCCGACCGTTGATCCCAATGATCGATTGGCATTGTATCGCCGCCACATTGAGCTTTTTGCAGCTACCTGGCAGCATGGCGAACGCCCTATCAACACTCTTAACAAGTTTTGCAAAGTCTACGTGAGTGGCTGGGACGGTGCAAAGGAGCTCCGCGAGCAACTAATGGCGTCAACCTCGTCTGAAGAGCTGCTGACCATCCTCGACAATGCGGAAACCGTTACTGCTGACCAGCACTAGGCTTGCGGGCTGACAGTATTTATGGTGACGATGTTGTCTTAAGCGAGTACTATGGAAGCATAGGAATCTAAAGGAGACGACATGCAGCGCACAGCCCGACAAGAGACCAGTACTCGCCGAGAGACCGAGGAGGTCGAAACAACAACCGCTAAGGCAGTCGGAGAAACAGCAGTCAAAGCCGAATCTGAAGCGACTGACTTAGATGCTCTCCTGGATAGTATCGATGACTTGCTCGAAGAAAATGCCGAACAATTCGTCGAGAATTTCGTCCAACGAGGCGGCCAGTAGTTAGAGCAGTGCTGCAGGTATGTTAGTTTCGTAAGAATCTGCGAGCACAATGTTAGGCTGTTTCATGCGAGCTACATGTGCCCACGTAGAGACGCGGTTATCAGAATCATTACCATTTATGACAGACGCCCGGATAAGTGCACGGGTCGGCGGAGCCGTACTCTTGGCAGTCTGGACTTCTTCATTTGTATAAATCGGGTTTGGCTGGTGTTGCCAGTAGAGTAACGATCCGCCGGTAGGCGTGATGCGATCCCAAAGCAGACTGCGCTGAACGGCGTTGGGGTTATCGCAACGGATGGACGCGATGCCGACTTTTTTGGCCAAGTAGCTGTGGCGCGCTGCAAAGTCGTATTGGTTGGCGAGCACACCGTATTCGGCCTCGAGTGGCTCGGCCAGCGCTGCCAGGTCACAGAACTCTACCCAGCGGTCGATTGCATCTAGCTCATCCTCTGGGAGCTCGATGAATTCTGGCAACATTGCCACAGCTTCGGCATAAGCCCGCTGAACGCTCAGCCAAGAGGCTTGCTTACCAGTGACGGTCGTAACCGCAGCTTTCCAGTGAAGATCTC
This sequence comes from Saccharimonadales bacterium (SeqCode), assembly GCA_039926445.1. Taxonomy (GTDB): domain Bacteria; phylum Patescibacteriota; class Saccharimonadia; order Saccharimonadales; family UBA4665; genus JBDSWU01. The sequence continues at coordinate 3,506 of JBDSWU010000068.1, read as the reverse complement.
GAGAAAATATTTTGGCTGCTTGGGCTGGTTCTGCCAACTCGACAGCCTCCGCTAAATGAGGTGAAATTAAGTGTGGATGTTCTATGAGGCGCAGTACTAGTGATGTAGTGGCGGTGTCCATAAATTCACCGACTGGTGACATGACCGGGTCGGCCAGCCTAACTTCTACTCGAGCCCAGTCGGCATTGCCTATAGTATCTATGTCATCGCCCGAGGGCGGGATCATAACCATCGGCTTATTTCCGTGGTCTGTCCGTCTGTTGACAAGCCGGGTGATGGCGGTGCCACCGATCCCTTGTGCTTTTTGCGAATATTCGTAGCGCTCGCCAACCTTGCCGCCCATCGCGTACATCCTAGTCGCCAAGTGGCCCGGCAAAAGCCGGTCGATTAGTTCACTATTGGTTACCTGACGTGGAGCCAGATAGTTTTTATGAGTTCCACTGGTTTTAGTGGTGGTGATATTGCCTGGTCGTCGTATGGTGGTGCCGGCATGCAAGTATAGCCCGCGGTGCGGAAGGTTACTGGCACCGATGATGTCCTGCATCACAAGTACCCCCGCATGCTTATAGATTGTCACTTGGCGCGGCCCAAGACACTCAGGAGTGTCGTATTCGGGGTGATCACCGACATCTACGTAGAGCTTGCCGCCATTACCCAGATAGCTCCCATGCGACTTAATACCTGCAGACCTAATAATATCAGCGGTCACATAACTGCGAGCCCCAAGGCCATCAGTCTGCAGGTTGTACTCGCACTCTATACCAATCATCCGCGCCGGCGGGCTAACGGACATAAAATCTTCGGGGGTAACAACATGCTCAGCCATAGTATCTCTTAACATTATTGAGTATAGCGCAAATCTTAAGAATATTGAGCATCTATGACTGTGCCGATCAGCCGAATGCTACTGGTTGTGGTTTTCGTACAGACTATTTATTAAATTGGTGATAGGATTACCTCATGAAAATGCCTGCTGCAGAACGTCGCCAGATTGAAAACGAGATGATATTTCGGCGCGTCAACGAAAAGGTTGGCATCGGTCTAGACAAAATCGACGCAAATAATGTCGAGGATGGCAATCCATCATTGGTCAGGACCGATGATTTATCACTTGATTTCTACTGCGAGTGTTCTGATGAGCTTTGCGAGGCGCGCATAACTATCATGCTCAGCGAATACCAAAAGATGCACCTTGACCGTAGCTCTTTTATCGTAAAGCTAGGTCACCAGGATGATGCAATTGAAGATGTCATCCAGACGACGGCAACCTACACGGTAGTCAATAAGAAAAATGCCACCACAGAACCAGGAAGAATGTTAAACAACACGGCAACTGACGGCCCTAGCGACACTCCATACTAGGGCTTTTGAACACCGATTTAGAACCAGAGCCCGCGCTCATTTTGCTGGCTCTCGCCAGGATCTATTTCTAATCAAGCCGACGCGTATTTGCGGTATCGTCCACCTCCACCACAGTAGACCTCATACACCCACTCGTCTGTGCGTGATTATAATAAACAGTGTTTTTACCGGGATTCCCGGTAATTTGAATTTTACCGGGATTCCCGGTAAAATCAGTAATATGAAGATTCACCTACCCAACAGCGCTTTTATTGGCAACATTGATAGTTTTTTGACAAGTTTTGACCCTAGCGACCCTACCACACTAGAGGTTACGGCCAATAAAAGCTGGCTATCACTTCACCCGTTGGTCCTGTCGATGGTAGCCGCCTTGAGTCTGAACGTCGATTCTTCAAAAATTAACTGTGAGCCGGTAGAAGCAAAATCAGGACACTACTTGGTGACGATGGGATTATATGATTTTCTAAAAACACCTGCGCCAGAGCATATGGCTGGTATTTCTAAACATGAATCTTCGGGTCGGTATATTCCGCTAAAAGTCATCAGAGACTCAAAATAATTGTCTGCTTTTCTAGAGGACATGATACCGCTACTCCATTTGGACGAGGTGCCTGAAAAAGCCAAAGCGATCCGCTATGTAATATACGAGGTTGTCCGCAACGTATTCGAACACTCTGGATCAGCTTGGGGAGCAATCTTGTGTGCTCAATATTTCAAGAAAACCAATACTCTCAGAATAGGCATTGCAGATACGGGGGTAGGCATCAAACAATCAATTGAACAGTCGTACTCACCAACTAGCGATAGCGATGCTATCAAGCTAGCTCTAACGCCAGGCATTACGGGGACTACTAAGCGAACTGGTGGTACGGATGAGAACGCTGGAGCAGGCCTATTCTTCACAAAATCCATAGCCTATATTAATCGGTCATTTTTCATGATATACAGCGGTGATGCTATGTATAAACTACGCATGAGAGATGTCCGCAAGCCAGTTAACTTTCTGAACGCGAATCCACTAAAAGACAATCACTCAGCTCGCGAAGACTTGCCCTATTGGCGAGGCACCGTAGTGGGCGTCGATATATCACTCGATGATACCAGTGAATTTAACAATTTACTGAATCTGATAGGTGCTGTCTACTCTGGTGGGGTCAAGGACAAACGAAGATCACAGTACAAGAAAGCAAGGTTTATATAATGAGTACTACCTCTACCGTTAAAATTATAAAATTAGCCGGTGTTTTTGCAGAGAACAAGGATATCGCACGTGAGATTCGTGTCGGGACCTTACAGCCAGCTCTCAAAAAGAGTAAATCCATTGTCCTGGATTTTAATGGGGTTGATGCGGCTACGCAGTCATTTATACACGCGCTTGTTAGTCAATTAATAAGAGATTATGGCGTCGAAGTTCTCGAAACGATTGCATTTAAGGACTGCAATAAAACGGTACAGAAGATCATAGAAATAGTAGTCGATTATATGCAACACGCAGAGCCCGCTAACTAATATTTTGAAAAACAAACGTGGTGGGGGCACTTGGACTTGAACCAAGGACCAATCAGTTATGAGCCGACTGCTCTAACCACTGAGCTATGCCCCCAAGTTGCCTAACAGGCGTTTTCTGTAGACGCGAGCAAAGCTACACGAGTGATACTTGCTACGTCCAACAGATGTGAGTATACCAGATTTTGGCCGACAATATATACTGTTAAGAGTCATGAAAAACACATTTGAAAAGTATTCGCAGCGATTTCTAACCATCGTTCAACGCTTCAGCGACCCGCGCTTCGCTGGGCAAGTGGTGTTCGTGGTGATCATACTGCTGGTTAGCTGGAGCGGGATCAAGTCTATCCAGTCCAATTACAGCCTGCAGCAACAGATAAGCGAGCTCCGCCAGCGCAACTCGCTCCAACAGCTCCAAAACGACAATTTGAAGCTCCAAAACGACTACTACAACAGCAGCCAGTATTTGGAGCTGTCGGCGCGGCAGAACTTTCCACTGGCCGCCCCTGGAGAAATAGAAATCATCGTTCCGACGACTATTGCAGCTAAGTATGCCAGTGGATTGCCAGACTCGACAGCCAAGCAGACAGTCACCGATGCAACACCGATTGTGCCACCGTCCAATTTTCAGTCCTGGG
>JBDSWU010000067.1:0-4093 GCA_039926445.1 Saccharimonadales bacterium (SeqCode) | reverse complement strand
ATGGTGCAATACGGTAGCGTCGTACTAATAACTATGGTCAGTTTTGGGTTTTTGCTTCCACTCCCGAACCCTTACATGGTTCTGACGCCCGCTATTGGGGTGTTGCTGTATGCCGAGTACGGCATGGCCGTGATGTCGACTGCACTATGGGGCATATTCAGCTTTGTGACTGTTCGTTACATTCAGATCTACGGCGTAACAGACAGAGCCCACTTCACAGATTATTTGCTAATCTATCTGTTTAGCATTACCATGACCTACTATCTGATTATTTTTCTTCGGCTTAACAAACGTGAGCTCGAGGCCTTGGCAGTCACAAATCGCAAGGCAGTGGCCGACGAGCAACAAGTACAGTCATTGATTAACAATATCACCGACGGCGTTGTCGCCATCAACCAGCACGGCAAGATTATCATTTACAACGCTGCAGCTCTCGACGTCCTTGATGTCAACACGGCTATCATCAACAAAAAAATCGAATCGGTATTCCGTCCCATCGATGCAGAGTCTAAGCCGGTAGACGTTCAGAAGCTATTTGCTGGCGTGACAACACCTATCAATAACCGCGATTTGCGACTGCAGTATAGTGACGGTAGTGTAGCCAACATATTTTTAGGCATTGCGCCGATTTACTTAGGTTACGGTAAGTCCGAGAACAATGGCTATACACTGATCATGCGTGATATTACCCGCGAGAAGTCGCTCGAAGAGGAACGTGACGAGTTCATATCAGTCGTTAGTCACGAACTACGGACGCCGATTGCCATCACCGAAGGTAGCATCAGTAACGCTCAGTTTATTGTCGACAAGACAGGCGATATCGATGTGATCCGTAAAACACTCAAGGAATCGCATAATCAAGTCATCTTCCTAGCCGACATGATCAATGACCTATCGACACTGAGTCGAGCAGAACGCGGCAAACTTGAGCTGGACGTCGTGCCGATCAATGTCACCGAGTTGATTGCTGAACTGGCAGAAAATTATACGCCACAGGCAGAAACCAAAAAACTCAAACTAGTGACCGATGTTGCAAGCGACGTTGGCGAGCTGCAGTCCAGTAAGTTATACGTCCGCGAGATCCTGCAAAACTTCATAACAAATGCCATAAAGTACACTGAGACTGGCACAGTAACGATTCGAGCCACGACCAACGCCAAGGGAGTCGACTTTTCAGTCATTGATAGCGGCATCGGCATAAGCAAAGGTGACCAAAAGAAGGTTTTTGAGAAATTCTTCCGTTCCGAGGACTTTCGTACCCGGGCTAACAATGGAACTGGACTAGGACTATACGTCACGATGAAACTGGTTCGGCTGATCCACGCTGAAATCTCGCTGTCTAGCGAACTGAATAAAGGTTCGACGTTCAGCATCTTTATCCCTAACCTAAAGTAGGCAACGGGTAGGCTTGGTTAGCTATTTGTTGCTATAGTGTTCTCATGACGCTTGCGCTTATATACTTTGCGGTGACCGCTGGTCTGGAGTTGCTAGTTATGAGCAGCCTAAGGTTAGGACGGCAACTGACAACAGATAGTCTGTCAGTGTTCCTGGTAATCACGGCCGGGCTTATTGTCTATGAGCAGTCCAATCTGGCTGCGATATTGGTAGCAATCCTTATGCTGTACCGAGTTATCAACCTGGCGAGGTTGACACACCGTCAGCACCAACTCGATTATGTGCAGCATCTTGCTCGGCGGGCGAGTGTGGTATTGATCGGACTACAGACCGCAGTACTGCTAGTTGGAGCGCTTTATTCCTTAGACGGCGCCGCTGTTATCGTCAACACACCGATGCTGCTCGGTATTTCATTGCTGTCTCTAGCAATCTCTGGGGTGTTAGCTCACACTATAGATCGGCAGGGTCGGGTGACTCTGCCTGTTCCACTCAAAGCGTTTCGACCAGACTCTGAACTTCCATCGTTGACTGTTGCTATCCCAGCTCGCAACGAAACTGCTGATCTAGAGGCTTGCCTCACGACACTGACGCACAGCTCATATCCAAAACTTGAGATACTTGTGCTCGACGATTGTTCACAAAACCCGCACACTCCGCAGGTCATCAGACAGTTTGCGCATGACGGTGTGCGATTTATAGCTGGCACGTCTCCACCGCCAAACTGGCTGGCCAAAAATCATGCTTATGCTCAGCTTGCAGACGCGGCAAACGGAGAGCTGATACTTTTTTGTGGTGTTGATGCCCGATTTGAACCGAATGCGCTACAGACCATCGTCGAGACATTGCTTAATCGCCAGAAAACCATGCTTAGCGTCATGCCCCGTAACCTCGTGCCAGCTCGTTTTAAGCTCGAAGCGATGTTGGTGCAGCCAGGCCGCTACGCGTGGGAGCTTGTACTACCACGGCGTTGGTTGGACCGCCCACCTGTGCTTAGTAGCCTGTGGTTAATCCGTAGCCAGACACTACAGGACGCCGGCGGCTTAGCAGCTGTGCACCGGGCTATTTTGCCAGAACGTTATTTTGCACGTTTTAGTGCTCTCAACCATGACGGATATAGTTTTTTGCAAGGCGGACAACTGCTCGGAGTCTCCAGCGCCAAGAGTTTCAGTGAGCAAAAGGCTACAGCCATACGTACGCGCTACCCAAGTTTGCATCGTCGTGTTGAGTTGACGGCCGTAGTCTCACTGATTGAACTTGCAATGCTGGTCATGCCTTACGTTGCGCTGGTGTCCGCGGCTGTAGCTCGGCAGTGGCTGATTGTCATCGTGCTGTCTGCTACCTGTTTGTTGCTGAATTTTACCTATTACCAAGTCGTACGCATGACTTACCAGCAACGGCTTCTACGCGGGCTGTGGCTGATGCCATTCGCGGCTCTGTACGACGTTGCTTTGCTTAACTATTCACTATTCATGTACGAGTTTCGGAAAGTTATCTGGAAGGGGCGCAACGTTTGTATACCGGTTATGCGCGTAATCCCACGGCTGCCGCGGCTCGAGCCGGCGTTTAACCAGCGGTCCGGGCGACATCACAAACGCCGTCATCGTCACGGTCGTCACCACTAGTTGACCGGAGGGCGGGCGTCTGCTATGCTTGACTTGATCGGCCTACAAATCATGTAGGCTTTTTTAGTGGACACGAGCCGGCAGAGATGCCAGAAGGAGCAGGTGTGGCAAACAGTACAAAGGATAGTAAGAACGCTAAACCCCGGAAGCGAATAGTCAAAAATCCAGAGACTTTTCGAGAAAAGGCTCTAAAAGCGACAGAGCAGAGTGACAAACCAACCCGCCGCAGCCGTGCTAGGCAGCGCAGTGGCAAACTGGTCAGTCCAGTTTTTCGTCCAGTCGGACGGACTGCCGGTAAAGTTTTCAGGCGTAAGCCGTTTCGTATCCTCGGTCGCATCCTGTTGCCGACATATCTGCGTAGCGCTTTCAGTGAACTTCGTGAAGTTCAGTGGCCCAAGTGGAAGACCGCCCGAGATCTGACCTTCGCAGTTCTAGTGTTCGCCATAGCTTTTGGCGTCGTCATCGCCATAGTTGACTATGGACTCGATCGACTATTTAGAGATGTCCTCATCAAGTAATAACCCCCACATACCCCTTAGAAAGGAACGTTATGAGCACAAGCAAACGATACGATACAAGCAAGCAGTGGTACGCAATCCACACCTATAGCGGTTACGAAGAAAAAGTCGCCGAGAGCATCCGTCAGCGAGCTGATTCACTAGATATGAGTGACAAAATATTTGACGTCTTGGTCCCTAAGGAAAAGATGATAGAAATCAAGAACGGCAAACGCCGGGTTGTTGAGAAGCGGATTTTCCAAGGCTATGTTTTGGTTCAGATGAAGCTGTCTGAGGATGCTTGGTACATCGTTCGCAACACCCCAAGTGTTACTGGTTTTGTTGGTTCGGGCACCGATCCATCGCCAGTCGAACAGGATGAAATAGAAAAAATCCAGAAGCGCATTGGGCTAGAGCAGCCGAAGCACAAAATCGATTTCAACCTCGGGGACGTCGTCAATATCACCGATGGTCCGTTCAAGGGCTTTGACGGTTCTATCAGCGAAATCGATGCCCAGAAAGGCAAGCTCAAGGTTCTGGTCAACATGTTTGGCCGCGAAACTCCTGTCGAGCTCGACT
>JBDSWU010000066.1:0-9913 GCA_039926445.1 Saccharimonadales bacterium (SeqCode) | reverse complement strand
CTCGTCGGGCGCCTGTGGAAGAATGGTAACGCTTCAAGCGGCTACTCCGGTCGTTGCATGTTCCGCCAAATAGTCTTGCAGGATGTAGGTAGCCGCCAGCGCATCAACATCGCCATTTTGGTAGCTAGTACCACGGGCCTCCAGCTCGGCCTCCGCCAAGCGTGAAGTCAATGCTTCGTCTTGCATGACTACGGGCAGCTCCAGTACCGATAAACGTGCGGCAAATCCTCTTGCACTTGCCGTCTGGGCGGTTTCCTGACCATCAAGGCCACGTGGCAAGCCAACGATGAGCAGCCCGATCGCTTGCTGCTCAATAAGCGCACGCAACTCATCAATCAAGTTATCGCTGGTAGCGTTCAGAGTAATCAATGGGCTGGCCAAGCGGGCATCAACCTGAGCAATCGCTACACCGATTCGCTTGGCGCCGACATCTAATGCCGCAATGTGATCAGGGATTGTCATTGGCATTGGTAGTCTTAGTTATGTTCGGCTTGCTGATGGTGACTGTAATCTTATCGGTGTTTTTGGGGATGTATTTGACGTAAAACGGACTGAGTTTGATAGTAACCTCGGTGACGTCGGGAGTCGATCGCAGCAATGTTTTAACCTCACCGCTCTTTTTGCCGGCTGCTGCCTGCCGTATGGTGTCGACGTTGAGCTCCGGTCCAGCGATGGCTACAGTCTGCATTGTTAGTTCAGCGCTCTTGTCGGTGTTGGAAGTCATCTCGAAGCTTGCCGAGCGCAACCCCTCATCCAATATGCTTTGTTTTTTAGTATCTATCTGTTTTTTGACGTTATCGTCAATCAATGACTTCAGATCGGTTTCCTGAACGCCGAGCATGCTGTAGGTGATTGATTCGGTGACAGTCACGTTGTCGGCCGGGTCGCCTGCGTTGACGCTGGTAGTAACTTTTGGTTCACCAGACACATATGTAGCCGCAAGTGCATACAGCCCCGTCTGAACCAACTGAGTTTGCAGTGCCTGTTTGTAGCTGGTATCGGCACCGGTAATCTTGGACTTAGCGTTGTCTATATCTGCCTGGGTAACGATTTTGGTGATGTTATCACTGCCACCACTGGCTGATCCGCTAGTCGTCAGACCTTGGCGTCCATAAACACTAAAGCTTGTACTTGCAGGTGTATTGTAATTCTCGCCAGCTCCTTGCGCCGAGATCGCAATGCTGTTATCGCCCTGACTGTTGATACCCTGGAAAACGCACTTGCCCTTGGATACAGTCGGTGTGAATGAAACACCACTCTCAAATATGTAGGTCAAGCTATTAGTGGTCAGTGCCGTGCCGGCTGAGATACTCTCGGGGATATCACCACTGCATGAGCCTGCCGAAACCGTCACCGATCCGCTGGCTTTGGTCCCGTTGTTCTTCTGGCCGGTGGCTGGGGATTGCTGGGTGTAGGTTTTTTGCTGCTGTACGAGCTTGGCTGGCAGGATGTGTTTGGCGGCGTCAAAGCTGTTGGCGGCCGAGTCGGCGGTCAGGTTGATGGTAGCATTAACGCTGGTAGCATCCGTGGTAATCGCGATGGACGCTTTCGGCAGTACAGTTAGTGCATAAATTATGCCACCGATCAGAAGCAAAACGCCCAAGCCACCTAACACCAACAATAATCGAAATCTTTCGAAGTTTGGTACGGATAGCTGTTTGTCTTTTTTTTGCTTCTTGGGGGCTACTGGTGTATCAGCTAACTCTTCTGGAGCTGGCGCCTCATCATCCATCTCAATTGTCTCCACGTCGTCACCAGTAGAGGCAATCATCGCAGAGGCCGCCAGTGCGCCGACCGGCACACTAGGGTCTAGTGTCGATTCACCCGTGGCTTCGTCAACTGTTTCTTCCCTGTCATCAATGCCTACTGGCCCAGCGGGGACTTCTGGTTTGCTAGTTAAAGTTGGGGCGACAAGCACGCCAGCCAAACCGGCTAGTGGCAATAGACCGGACTCATTCGTGATTAAGACTAGGTGTTTTTTGTCCTCATCGGCGGCCCGTTTTAGCAGCTTCATATTGACGATGCTCTGAAAGACTGACGCCCGTTTGGGCAGTACTAACGCCACAATCTTGGCCTCGCTAACGCGCAGCTTATCAATGATGCCGGTTATTTCATCATCAACATCAATATATATTGTGTCCTTGGGCGCGTTTGCTGTTTTAGTGGCTACCATAATTGGGGGTTAGACGCTAAGCATCTTATCAATCTTATCCTTAATAGAACCTGAAGTGCCGCTACTAAACTGCAGCGTGTCCATGCCGACACGAAGTAGACCCATGGCCGTGATAAAAGTATGGTCGGCGACATCACCGGTTTTGTCGACTATGTCGGCCACCTGTTCGGGGCGAATGTGGTGAACCGTTGGCCTGCGGGTAAACGGCAGGGCTTTGTACCAGTCAGTCTTCTCTAGGCGGTCCATAAGTAGGTCGAGCGACGAGCCACCGCCACAAAGGAAAAGCCGATGAGGTAGGTGGTCGAGTTTGGTGAACTCGCTGAGGGCCAGCTCAATGCCGCCGATCCAAACATCAGCTGTTTTGTCGAGCGCTTTCTCTATAGCTGGACGTTTCTGGGCCGGCACTTTGTTAGTGCTAAGTCCCAGTTTGAGCTCTTCGGCTTCAGCAAAATCTACGCCCATATCGCGCTCGACGGCATGGGTATAGGCCCGACCACCGATCCCGAACATCTTGGTGCCCTGGACGCCACCATCATTGATAACTGCGATATCCGTCGTGCCACCTCCGACATCCATCAGCACGGCGCTCAGATTCTGGTTGGGGTTGTTGCCGATAACCGCTCGGGCGACAGCAAATGGCTCAGCCGCGACTGCCAATAGGTCTAGGTCAAGTTCGTCGGCCGTTTTCTCAAGCGCCCCGATGTGAATCATCGGCGCGAATGCGGTATACAACTGAACCACGACATCCTTGCCCTGAAAGCCAATCGGGTTCGTGACTGGGTAACCGTCTATCTCAATGCTAACTAGTGCGCTATTGACCAGCCGCACCTCAACTTCTTTACCACCCAGTTCCCAAGCCAGCTGTTGCTTCGCTTTCTCCTGAGCCCGGTTCTGTACGAGGTTGATAATCTTCTCCATCTCTAGAATATCAAGAGCTTTATCGGCTTGCTTTCGCGCCACACGAACAGTGGTGGTAGTGCCCTTTACCAGCTCTCCAGCGATGCCTATTATGGCGGTGCGTACGGCCACATCGGCCTGTGTCTCGGCTTGCGTCAAGGCCTTGTCACAATTTTCAACGACGCTGGCAATGTCAGATATGGCTCCGGCCTGCATATCAGCTAGTCCCTGGTGAGCCCGGCCAACGCCAATTATTTCGATGGTCTTGCCGTCGACTGCAATCCGACCGATCAGAGCCTTGACGAACTCGGTACCAATATCAAGTGCTAATACGTACTGCTCTGTAGGCTTACGGCCGGCCTTGACGCGTTGAGTAACCTTGCCGGCGCCGCTCAGGGCACGGCCACCGACTCCAGCGCTAACTGTTTTGAGTTTGTGAAGCATATGCATTATTTTATCACAGCCTAGGTGGCGATGGCTCCTGTAAATCTAGTTATATACACCTATGCGTGCCGAACTCGTTTAGGACGATGTCTGAGCAGCCGGTACTCGCGGCGCTCACCTAGCCAAAAACTCGCAAGCATCAGTACTACTATACCGTAGCTCGGCCAGATGTAGCGACTGACAAAGCCCAACAGGCCACTCGTTAGGCTACCGCCGTCAGTGGGAGAAGCTATGCCAATTGGCGATACTTGCTGACTATTTACTATGACCAGCAATTGCAGGAAGGTCTGATTACCATCAGCATCTGTTGCCGTGAACTTGACGATGTAGCTACCCCTCTCAGCACCGGCTTTATCATAGGTGTGAGTCAGTCTAACCTGCCCCGGGTCGGCTCGACTGGCAATCCCGCTACTGCCATCCCCCCAATCTATAGCAATAGCGTACGGGCCACTGCCACCCGCAAGATCTAGCTGCCACATGGTCTGCTGGCCGACGTAGTAGCCTCGTATCTTGAAATCAGTACTGAGTGACAGCGGTAATGACGTCGACGGTGCTGGCGTCGTCGACGCAGCATTACTGCTAAAGCCTTGTTTGGTGGGCTGGTTGGGCTTGGTCGAAGTGCCAGAATCAATAGGAATAGTCGGCGCGGCCGGTGGGTCATAATACACGGTTATGGGATTGCTGTCAGGCCCGGCAGCATCGGTAAAATTGTATATCCGGGCTATTAACTGATTGGCGCCGACAAACAGATCGATCGATAGCTGATAGGCGCCTGCGCCATCGCATAAAGCTGTCCCACTAAAAAAGCCATTACGGTAGATCGAAACATAGCCTCCACCTGCGTCTGGCGGACAGCTACCTTTAACGACTATCGGTTTGTCTGTGACATGCGTACCATCGGTGGGAGTCGATACAGTGGCCGCCTGTGTAGGTGCTGGTCCGGGCACGCTCGTTTTGACGGTGTAACTATCTGATATCTGAGGCGAGCCGACCGGAGTGTCGGCACCGACGGTGTGCGTCCAACCGCCGATAAGCACTCCGACTACCAGCACAATCATCGCCAGCACAGGATAGGAGGTCGAGTTTCGTGGCAGAACTCGACCAGTGTGGCGGTGAGCGGCCACGCCAAAATGACGGCTGGTTTGAATGGCCGTTAGACGCTTCGGTGAGGGCGAATGCTGTTTACGTTTCATAACTAATGTTTATTTTTGTCTAACCATCAGCATTTTAGCATGATTTTGCTCTCCACACAACCGCATGTATATGGTATAATATGTTAATGAGCACATACGAGTCCTCCAGCAACGACAATGATATTCCGCTCGATCTGCTGTCAAAACTGTCACCTAGAGAACACCAGCAGTACGTTAATGCTACTTTTTTCAGTGACCTGTTAGACAGCAGAGAGTACTACGCAGACCGCCTAGCAGGCCTGGCCCACCACGATTACCAAGCCAATGGCATTAATGCACCGCTCAAGCTTGTACCAGCTGAACTACTCGATCATGTCCCAACTGACAATCTAGATGCTAGTCTCGAATTGCATTTTGCTACTGGGCCCTTGGGGGAGTTCGCCCTGAAGCGCTTCGGACTGGAGTTCGAGGATGGTCCGCAACTCGAACTAAACTATGATGGATTTGGCACTAACCTGTCGGTCAATGGCGAAGAAGTTGCACTCTACCTCGGGAGCCAACTGGTAAGTGATACCATGCGCTGCATGCTGCCCCCCGGTACACCAGATATGCCGCCGGCAACACTAGCCTACATACTGCACCAACGAGGCCAATACCAATTGCATGGCATGAAGGCTGTGGTCGGCAGCTCGGTTTTTTATTTTGAATCAGAAGAAACGGCCGACGACTCCAGGCAACTTATGCAGATTGATGCTACCCTCCCCGAGCATGCCAGCGGCAAGACCATCACTTTGCAGGCAAGTTTGGTTGAAGGACTAAAAAACCGCATGAGCAATCAGACTGTCCGTGGCTTGCTTGACATCAGCGCACGACCAACAGTAGTGAGCGATGACGCCGAACTTTACGTTGACCAGATCATCGAACGACAAATTGTCCGAGTAGAGCGGATGACCGAACTCCATCGTCAAACGATCGACTTGGCGATGGCCCACTTCGAGTACGAAGCTGCCAAACAACGTCGACTCACAGTGCCTACTTCCGCAGAACAGCTTTAATACGGCGGATGCCGCTGGAGCTAGATTCCTCTTTGATGATCTTGAAGTGCTTGTCATCTTCGGATAATTCGAGAGTGTGGTCGACGTGCGGGCCGCCGCAGATCTCAAAGCTGTAAGGTTTTGTCTCGCCATCAGCAATCATCTGATAGACTTTGACCGTTTCGCCGTATCGATCTCCAAATTGACCGAGAGCACCCATGTCCTCGCGAGCTACCTTGGTTGGGTACTCCGCAAACGATACTTTCAAGTCTTTGCCGATCTGTTGATTGACTATAGCCTCCACTTGGTTTAGCTGATCCGGCGTGACCTTCTGGGGATGACTGAAGTCGAAGCGTAGCCTCTCCTCGGTAATGTTCGAACCGTTCTGCACCACGTGGTCACCAAGTACATCACGCAGCGCCTGGTACATCAGGTGGGTCGCTGTATGGTACTTCTTGTGCTGCATGGTCTGTCCGCCAAGGCCGCCTTTAAACGTCCCTTTGCTGGCCGTCTGTGATCGTTGTCGCTGCTCGGCCATCAAGTTGTCAAAAGACTGTTTGCAATCAGCCGCCAACGGCAGATCATTTTTGAAAGCCTCCTCGTAAGTAATTTCTGTCGGGAAACCGTAGGTGTCATATAGCTTAAAAATAACATCGCCTGTTAGCTCACGACCGGCAAGCTTATTGAATTCCTGTAAGCCTTTTCGCAAAGTTTGGCGGAATACCTTCTCTTCTTTAGCCAATATGTCGATCACTGCCTGATCTTTGGCAGCCAGCTCCGGAAAGTCGTCACGGTATAGGTCGGTGATCACCGGTACAACTTGGTCGATGAAGTTCTGCTCGATACCTAGGTCGAAAGCGTAGCGGATAGCTCGACGCATCAGGCGGCGGGCAACGTAACCTTGCTCTTTGTTACTGGGCGCTACGCCATCGAGTGCTAGGAAAGTGGCCGCTCTGAGGTGGTCAGCGATCACTCGCATACTGGTGGTATTTGATTCGTACGATTTACCGGATATAGACACGAGCTTGTCGACAATTGGCTTGAGTAAACTGATTTGGAAAACGTCGATATTATCGATGGCAGCAGCCGCGATGCGCTCCAAACCACCGCCAAAGTCGACATTTTGCTTAGGTAGTTTGTCGAAGCCAGACTCAGTTTTCAGATACTCCATGAACACTGAGTTGCCGATCTCCATATATCGACCGCAGTCGCAATTCGGGTGACAGTGTTCACCCCACTTGGTATCGTGTTGTACATCTGGGAACAGGAAAAAGACTTCACTATCAGGGCCGCCCGGTTCGCCCGCCGGCATGTTGGCAGCCTTGCCGCCACGGCACCACCAGTTCTTGTCATCATAAAAGAAGATTCGTCCGCCTTGTTCACCAACCTGGTAGCCGCGCTCCTCCGAGCCAATCTCGATCTGTGTGGCATCGATTCCTTTAGCCTCAAACAGTTTGGCCCAAGTTTCGGCCGTTTCGGAATCCTTGGGGATCCCAAGATCGGCGTATCCACTAAAACAGGTTACGTATATCCGGCTCGGGTCGAGGCCGACAGTCTCCGTCAAAAACTCCCAGAACCACTCAATTTGCTGAGTTTTGAAGTAATCACCCAGCGACCAGTTACCTAGCATCTCAAAAAATGTCGTGTGACGATTATCTCCGACTTCATCAATATCCTGAGCACGCAAGCATGTCTGGCTATCTACAAGGCGGACGCCAGCGGGGTGCTGCTCGCCAAGTAAGTATGGAATCAGCGGCTGCATACCCGATCCAGTAAACAGAGTCGACGGATCGTTTTGTGGCACCAGCAGCGCCCGCGGGATGACTTTGTGTCCGCGCTGTGCAAAAAACTCCAAGTAAGCCGAGCGAATTTCCTGTGCATTCATATCTGTTAAATTGTACCAGAAAACCCAACGATTCCATCGTTGCAATCCACCTACAGCCGGAGTATCGTAGCTAGATATATGCCAGGCGCACACGAAATCGGTTTTAACCAAGCTTTTACAGGCGCCGCTAGTGGCAGCAAAAACATTGCCGCTACCGCCACTGGAGTTGTTCTAATTGCCACTACTGGGCTACGCTTGTTCCGTAACGTGCCGGACGAGCACGTGGGCGTCGTCAAGCACCTCGGACGCGGCAAGCGGATCAAGGACAGTCGAGAGATCAGTCTGATGGGCAAGACCATCCGTCAGGCTCACAAAGCAGGCGAAACATATGGCATAAAACCAGCCGGTAGTCGTCGCGTCATTCCGATAGTGCAGAGCATGACGCTTGTGAGTACTGGTATCAACAACCAGAGTTTAGGACACTTTGAATTTGATACTGCTGACAATGATCAAATGGCCTCCGAAGCTTGGATCAACTGGCACATAATGCCCGATGGTGACCACGCGTGGCGATCAATTTACAACGTCACCAAGCCAGAGGAACTTGGGCAGCGCCTTCGGTCACATGCAATTCGTCATCTGAGCTATGTACTAACAGGTATGACGGTCGCGGAGCTGCGCAAACCTGGTGAGCTTGAAAATAACGTGCGCAATCTTTGTACGCCAATTTTTGAACATCATGGCACTTATCTAGACTCCGTCGACCTGCAGGCCCCGGTTCAGACGCATGCCCAAAAACAACTAAACGGTATGGAGATGAGGGCGCAGGCCGAGACATTGCAAGCCCAAAACCTTGGCCGCATCGCTACCTACCTTGAGAGCAACGGTATGGCAATACCCGCACAGTATGGTGGTGCGAGTGGCTTTGACTTAAATATTGATTAGATGAGCGTGTATCAACTGGTAATCTCGATCATTTAGACGATGGACATTACCCTGGAAAGCTAGACTGGATCGTTGTGGTGACCACCTCTGAGCATATTCGTACTCAGTAAGAAAATCTTTGACCGATAAGTAGTCATCAGGCTCACGGATTACTGTCGGCTCAGTTGCAAACCGCCACGGATATTGTTCGTCGATCTTAGTGCAGTCCCAAATTGGGCTGTCATCAAAGTATGAATCTCCCGTCACCAGGCATTCTCCGGCTATGACCTGAAGGCCTATGAGATAGAAGAACACAGTGTCACCTGGGCGCACTTCGCCGGCTGCTTTTTTCCAGCGCGCTTTCATACCTGCCAGATTGAAGCCGCGTTCCCGGCTGAGCAGCCAGTTAGATTCCGAGCCAACGAGTAACCAATGCATAGACTGCCATTATATCAGGCGCCAACGACGATGCCGCCGCCGAGGCAACGATCACCGTCGTACAACACAGCCGACTGACCGGGAGTCAGCGCCCGGATGTCCTCGGCCAGGACTAGCCGTCCAGTACTAGTATCGGAATACTCCAACTCTGTTACGGCGACCAGTGGCGCACGATAACGAGTTCGCACGGACAACTGGCCACTAGGAGCGCTGCCGCCGATCCAGTGTAGCTGACCGAGGCTAAGCTCGTGGTGCCACAAGCGGCTGTCGTTGAGGTCGGTGGTTACGTAGACTTCGTTTGTCGACATATCTTTGCCGACAACATAATATGGCAAGCCGCCGCCGACATCTAATCCGTGACGCTGGCCTATGGTGTAGAACAACGCACCGTCATGCTCGCCGATGACTTTTCCAGACTGTTCGACTATAGCGCCGTGCGGCTGTTCGCCCAATTCTGCCAGCAGAAAGTCCTTGATGCCGACCTTTCCGACAAAGCAGATGCCCTGACTGTCTTTCTTATCTGCTGTAGCCAAACCCAACTCGGTAGCCAGCTGGCGCACTTCTGACTTTTGAAGATCGCCTATTGGCATAAGCGTACGCCTCAGTGCTGCTTCGGTGACTCTATATAGAAAATAAGACTGATCCTTGTTGCTATCCAGCCCAGTGAATAGCTGTCCATCTCGGATCCGAGCATAGTGGCCAGTGGCAATCAAGTCGGCGCCGTCTGCTGTGGCAGCCTCCAGAAACAGCTTGAACTTAACCTCTTGGTTGCACATGATATCAGGGTTTGGTGTGATGCCGTCCACGTAGCCAGCTACCATGTAGTCGACAACAGTCTGTCGATACTCCTTCTCAAAATCGTAGAGTTTAAAATCGATGCCCAACTGTACGGCAACGCGCTTGGCGTCCTGATAGTCCTGTTTCCACGGGCAGGTGAAGCCCGGTAGATCTTGGCTCCAATTTTTCATGTAGACACCGACCACGCTGTAGCCCTGCTGCTTTAGCAGCGCAGCTGTGACCGACGAGTCAACACCGCCGGACATAC